>JAYTBZ010000122.1:0-4204 GCA_043736705.1 Flavobacterium sp.
CAATAAACCGAAAGTTCAAGTTTTTAAAACCTATGGCACCGCCATGTTGCGTTTTGAAGATACCGAAATAGAGTTTGTAGGCGCTCGTAAAGAATCCTACCAATTAGAAAGTCGCAATCCAATTGTTGAAAACGGTACACTTCAAGACGATCAAGACCGTCGTGATTTTACCATCAACGCACTCGCCATTTCGCTTAATGAAAAAAATTATGGAGATTTATTAGATCCTTTTGAAGGATTACTAGATCTAGCAAAAAAGATTCTAAGAACACCTTTAGAACCAGAAGTTACCTATTCTGATGATCCATTGCGTATGATGCGAGCCATTCGTTTTGCTACACAATTAAATTTTGAGATTGAAGAAAATTCTTTACAATCAATTACTAAAAATGCAAAGCGAATCAAAATCATCTCTGGAGAGCGCATCGTAGACGAGTTAAATAAAATACTATCTACAGACAAACCTTCCGTAGGATTTTTACTTTTATATCAAACTGGTCTCTTGGATATTATTTTACCTGAATTGACCGCATTGAATCAAGTAGAAGAAATTGAAGGTCACACACACAAAAATAATTTTTATCACACGCTCGAGGTTGTTGATAATATTTGCCCAAATACGGATGATGTCTGGTTACGTTGGTCCGCTTTACTGCATGATATTGGAAAAGCACCAACAAAACGTTTTAATAAAAAACAAGGATGGACTTTTCATGGTCATGAATTTCTGGGCGGAAAAATGGCAAAAAAAATCTTTGAACGTTTGCACATGCCCTTAAATCAAAAAATGAAATTTGTACAAAAAATGGTGATGATGAGTTCCCGTCCTATTGTTTTGTCGCAAGATACGGTTACCGATAGTGCCGTTCGTCGTTTAGTTTTTGATGCTGGTGAAGATGTTGAAAATTTAATGACGTTGTGCGAAGCAGATATAACGACTAAAAACTCAAATAAATTCAAGAAATATCACAAAAATTTTGAAATCGTTCGGAAGAAAATTGTAGAAGTTGAAGAGCGCGATCACGTACGTAATTTTCAACCACCTATTTCAGGAGAGGAAATTATGGAGCTATTCAACTTGAAACCATCAAAAGAAATCGGAATGCTCAAAGAAGCTATAAAGGAAGCCATTCTGGAAGGCGAAATCCCTAACGAGTACCAAGCTGCTTTTGACTTTATGTTGAAAAAAGCCACCAAATTAGGTTTAGTTAAAGTTTAACTATTGTGCATTTTATTTCTACACCAAAATAAGATAATTTTACCAAAATAAATTTCAAGTGCAAAAATACTTTTTAAAATCAGCCCAAATAGCTTTAGTTCTTGTATATCTTGTCATTTTTGCCGGCGCCTTCGTAAGATTGACAGGCTCTGGAATGGGTTGTCCAGATTGGCCAAAATGCTTTGGTTATTACATACCACCAACAGAGAAAAAAGAGTTGCTTTTTACAGCTCAAAAAGAATATGATAAGGGTCAAGTGATCATTAAAGATGAAATGTTATTAGTAGCCAAAACTGATTTTACTTCAAAACCAAATTTTGACGCATCGGACTGGGAAAAATACACTAAACACGATTACGCTATTTTCAACCCAATACACACTTGGGTCGAATATATTAATCGATTACTGGGGGCACTAGCCGGAATAGCGTGTGTAGTAACTTTTATACTTGCTTTTGGGTTAAGGAAAGAAAAAAAATTACTCCTTTTACTAACCTTTTTAGTCTGTGTTTTAATGGGATTTCAGGCTTGGCTGGGTAAAACCGTTGTAGATTCTGATTTGAGTCCCTATAAAATAACTACGCACATGCTTGCTGCATTGTTAATAGTAGCGTTTCAATTAATTGTTATTCACAGCAGTCAAAACAACAAGAAAATAGTTCGTTACAATACTAAATTCATTACCATTTTACTGCTTTCCTTAGCGCTTACTTTAATTCAAATTGTTTTAGGTACCGATGTGAGAGAACAAGTAGATATCATTTCAAAAACGGGTGCTCCAGAAATGATGTGGCTTCAAAATCCAACCTTTGTGTTTTATATTCATCGTTCTTTTTCTATTGTAGTTTTGTTAACTAATTTGTATTTGTTTTCATTAAACCACAAATTAAGTCTCGGATTTTCAAAAATAAAATGGGTTATAGCCATCTTAATTTTGGAAATCATTTCTGGAATAGCCATGTATTATCTTAATTTTCCATTTGGTACACAAACCATTCATGTGGTTTTAGCAACCCTCTTGTTTGGCGTTCAATTTTACATTGTTTTAGAATCTAAATCAAAAAAAATACATTCATAAAAACATAAAATTCAGACTATATTGTCGCATTTACCTTTGTTCACGTAGTACTAAAATGTCAAAACTTGCCGCTCAAGATAAATTTTTAGATTTATCAGATTATGGGAGAACGTTCGGAAAACTTCTAGCCAATCAATTAAAAGATACCCGCTTCACACCCATTCATGTCACCCTCCTTTTTGGTGTTTCAGGTTTAATCGCTGTTTATTGCATTCTTGACGAATCGTATTATTGGGCTGGTTTTTTTATAGTTTTAAAATCTGGAATTGATGCTGCCGATGGTGAATTAGCACGACTAAAAAACACTCCTTCTTATACCGGTAGATACCTTGATAGCGTGTTTGACATTATACTCAATTTTTTGTTTTTAATGACCATTTGTTATGTTTCGAAAACAACATTTTGGCTTACCATTTTGGCTTTTATTGGGATTCAATTACAAGGTACTTTATACAATTATTATTATGTAATTCTTAGAAATAAATCGATTGGAGGAGACACCACTAGCAAAGTTTTCGAATACAAATCACCTCGTGCTTTAGCAGGAGAAACCCAAAAATCGGTCGATATTTTGTTTGGTATTTATACTCTTGTGTATGGCACTTTTGATAAAATAATTCACTACCTAGACAAGAGCGCATACAAGTTAAAGACATTCCCCAACTGGTTTATGACATTGTTATCTATTTACGGTTTGGGTTTTCAATTGTTGATAATTGCAATAATGCTACCTGCCGGACTCATAGAATACATCATCCCATTTTTCATTATTTATACCCTATTTATTTTTGTGATAATTGGCATCCGAAAAACAGTATTCAAGGCTTAAACTTCTGATAACAAAAATCTATATTACATATTTAAACCTAACATTACCAGTAATTTAAATAATTTTATTTAAATATAAAATTTAATATTTTTTACAACACCTATTGAATTTTTATTATGTGGAAAGACAACACATCGGACAGCAATTATACAACTGTTTCCTAGAATTTCATAACATTTTAATTGTTTAAAATAACCAAATTTGTAAAGAACAAATAGTAATTTAAAACTTAGAAATTATGCCAAATTCGAAAGAGATTGAAGGAAACTGGAATGAGTTGAAAGGAAAAATCAAACAAAAATTTGCTGATTTAACCGATGATGATTTGTTGTACGAAGAAGGTAAAGAAGATGAAATGTGGGGTAAACTGCAACAAAAATTAGGGAAGACTGAAAAAGAAATTAAATCATTATTTGATTAATTTAAAATTCAAAAAATTTGTAAACTGTTTCAATTGCTTGCGTAAAATCCTTTATCAAAAAAGGTTTATTTAAACAGCATTTTAAACAGTTTTTTTGGTTTTTGATTATGCTATCCAACTTTTAAAATCAGATACTTTTTCTCTGCTTACAATCACTTCTTCGTCTTTATAAGAAGGCAAAATAACTTTTAATCTAGAGTTGCTGTACACAACAATTTCTTTGATTGCTTTCAGAGGAATTATAAATTTTCTGCTGATTCGAAAGAAATCTGCTGGATCTAATTCCTGTTCCAAAAGTTCCAATGTGCATTCCAATAAATAATTCCTATTGTCAAAAGTATGCAAATACGTTCCCTTGTTTTCGCTAAAAAAACATTCAATTTCATCTATTGAAATCACTTTTAAATGTTGACCGATTTTTACTGTGAATCGCTTTTTATACGTTTTTTCAAAAGGATTGGTTAGCATTTTTTTGATTTGCTCAAAATCGATGGTAAGATTTTGAGTTTGTAATTCTTGTTTTGGTAACAGTGATTTAAATTTAGTAACAGCAGCCTCTAGATCATCTTCATCGATGGGTTTCAAGAGGTAATCGATACTGTTTAATTTAAAAGCACGAAGCGCATATTCATCATAGGCAGTTGTAAAAATCACAGC
>JAYTBZ010000123.1:0-1895 GCA_043736705.1 Flavobacterium sp.
CAAGGCTTGAGCAATATCTGTTTTACGACTTTTAGGCTGAAATTCTATTAATTCTCGAATGATTCGAAGTACGTGAGATCTTCCTTTTTTTGGCGGAATATACAATTCAATTTCATCTGAAAACAAAATTAAACCTATTTTATCATTGTTTTGAGTTGCCGAAAAAGCCATGGTTGCAGCGATTTCAGTCACAATATCCTTCTTGAATTGATTGGTAGAACCAAAACTTTCTGAACCTGAAATATCTACCATAAGCATCATGGTCAATTCTCGTTCTTCCTCAAAAACTTTAACGTGTGCCTCATTGTAGCGCGCAGTTACATTCCAATCAATGGCACGAATATCATCTCCATACTGATATTGACGCACTTCGCTGAAGGTCATCCCGCGCCCTTTGAAAGACGTATGATATTCGCCCGAAAAGATATGATCGCTCAATCTTCGGGTTTTGATTTCAATTTTCCGTACTTTTTTTAAGAGGTCTTTTGTATCCATTTTTTTGGTAATTAGTAATTAGTGAGTAGTGAATAGTAACCAACCAAGGCTAATTACTATTCACTTATTACTATTCACTTTATGGAACTTCTACTTCGTTTACGATTTTGTTAATAATATCTACCGATGTAATATTTTCGGCTTCGGCCTCATAGGTAATCCCTATTCTATGGCGCAAGACATCATGAACCACCGCGCGAACATCTTCAGGAATTACATAACCACGTCGTTTGATAAAAGCATAACATTTTGCAGCATTCGCCAAATTAATGCTTCCACGTGGTGACGCTCCAAAACTGATTAATGGTTTCAAATCAGCTAATTTATATTTCTCTGGATAACGTGTTGCAAAAATGATATCTAAAATATATTTTTCTATTTTTTCATCCATGTACACCTCACGAACCGCTTCTTGCGCACGCAAAATTTGTTCAACCGAAACGACTGGATTTACTTTTTCATAACTTCCTTTTAAATTTTGACGAATAACCATACGCTCGTCTTCCATTTTTGGGTAATCAATCACCGTTTTCAACATAAAACGATCGACTTGAGCTTCTGGTAGTTGATAGGTTCCCTCCTGTTCTATTGGATTTTGCGTAGCTAAAACTAAGAATGGCCGGTCTAATTTAAATGTTGTATCGCCTATAGTAACTTGCTTTTCTTGCATGGCTTCTAGCAAGGCTGATTGCACTTTCGCAGGCGCACGGTTAATCTCATCTGCAAGAACGAAATTAGCAAAAATAGGACCTTTTTTTATCGAAAATTCATTAGACTTAATGTTATAAATCATTGTTCCTACAACATCCGCAGGCAATAAATCAGGTGTAAATTGTATTCTGCTAAACGATCCGTGAACGGCTTGCGACAGCGTGTTAATGGCTAAGGTTTTTGCTAATCCAGGAACTCCCTCAAGCAAAATGTGTCCTTGACCTAAAAGTCCAATTAATAAACGTTCTACCATGTGCTTTTGACCCACAATAACTTTGTTCATTTCCATGGTGAGAAGATCTATAAATGCACTTTCTCTTTCAATTTTTTCGTTAATTGCTCTAATGTCTAAAGTCGTTGTATTTTCTTCCATTGTATCGTTTTTAAAACCTTGAATTGACTGCCTTCTTTTTGATGGTGCAAATTGAATTTTTTTTTAGAAGTAAGATGTTAAAAAATGGTTAAAACTTCAATAAAATAGGTAATTTTAAGGACTAATTGTGATACAATTTTTATATTTTTAAGAACTTTGAACAATATACATTGAAACAACAGAAATACGAATTTGAATAATAAATAAAAACCATGAACAAAACAAATTTATCTCCCATTATAGCGGGTGTCATGAATTGGGGAGTTTGGGATAAAAATCTCAATACCAAAGAAATGGAAAACATGATTAATGTGTG
>JAYTBZ010000124.1:0-9355 GCA_043736705.1 Flavobacterium sp.
TGATAAAATTATGTATCACTGTCAGTTATTTCGTGATAACGAAAATACAGGTGACTTAATCCTTGATAACAACGACTTAGAGCGTGAAAGAGGTATTACTATTACCTCAAAAAATGTTTCTGTAGTTTACAAAGGAACAAAAATCAACATTATTGATACTCCTGGTCACGCCGATTTTGGAGGAGAAGTAGAGCGTGTACTAAACATGGCCGATGGAGTTTGTCTGTTAGTAGATGCTTTTGAAGGACCAATGCCACAAACGCGTTTTGTGTTACAAAAAGCGATTGACTTAGGTCTTAAGCCTTGTGTCGTGATAAACAAAGTTGATAAAGAAAACTGTACTCCAGAAGAAGTTCATGAAAAAGTTTTCGACTTAATGTTTGAATTAGGTGCTGAAGAATGGCAATTGGATTTCCCAACTGTTTATGGTTCTGCTAAAAATAACTGGATGTCGGATCATTGGGAAAACGTAACTGATAATGTTGAAGCATTGTTGGATATGGTTATCGAGAATGTACCAGCTCCTAAAGTTTCTGAGGGAACTCCACAAATGTTGATTACTTCTTTAGATTTCTCTGCATTTACTGGTCGTATCGCTATTGGTCGTCTTGAGAGAGGTGTACTTAATGAAGGTATGCCAATTTCATTAGTAAAAAGAGATGGTACTATATTCAAATCACGTATTAAGGAACTTCATACTTTTGAAGGTCTTGGTCGTAAAAAAGTACAGCAAGTAATTGCTGGAGATATTTGTGCAATAATTGGTGTTGAAGGATTTGAAATTGGAGATACAATCGCCGATTTTGAAAACCCAGAAGCATTAAAAACAATAGATATCGATGAGCCTACTATGAGTATGTTGTTTACAATTAATGACTCTCCTTTCTTTGGGAAAGAGGGTAAATTTGTAACTTCTCGCCATATTAGAGATCGTTTGCATAAAGAACTAGAGAAAAACTTAGCAATGAAATTGGGTGAAACTGATTCTGCTGATAAGTTCATGGTTTTTGGTCGTGGTGTACTTCATTTATCTGTTCTTATTGAAACAATGAGAAGAGAAGGGTATGAGTTACAAATCGGTCAGCCACAAGTTATCATCAAAGAAATAGATGGTAAAAAATGTGAGCCAATTGAGGAATTGACAATCGACTTACCAGAAACACTTTCAGGAAGAGCAGTAGAGTTCGTTACCATGCGTAAAGGTGAAATGCTAAGTATGGAAACTAAAGGGGAGCGTATGATTGTAAAATTTAATATTCCATCACGTGGAATTATTGGATTGCGTAACCAATTGCTTACTGCAACAGCTGGTGAGGCTATTATGGCACATCGTTTTATTGGATATGAGCCTTACAAAGGAGAAATTTCTGGACGTAACAAAGGTTCGTTGATTTCTATGGAAAAAGGGAAAGCTATTCCTTACTCTATCGATAAATTGCAAGATCGTGGTAAGTTTTTTGTTGAACCAAATGCCGAAATTTACGAAGGTCAGGTTATTGGAGAAAATTCTCGTGGTGATGATATGTGTGTTAACGTAACCAAAGAGAAAAAACAATCTAACGTTCGTTCTTCTGGTAATGATGAAAAAGCAAGGATTATTCCTCCGATTATTTTCTCTCTTGAAGAAGCTTTAGAATACATTCAAAAAGATGAATATGTTGAGGTTACACCTAAATCGATTCGTTTAAGAAAAATATATTTGACAGAAACAGATAGAAAAAGATTTAAATTCTAGTTCACTGTAATTACATACTTAAAAAGCCATTCGAAAGAATGGCTTTTTTTATGCTTATTTTTTTAATAAAAACTCTAGCGGAATATTCAATCTCTCTTTCCATGATTTCTCAGAATGATCTTTGCCTGGAAAGTATTTTGTCATCCAGTTTTTAGATGTAAATTCTCTCTCTTTCATTATTATATTCACTTTTTGCTGTAGCGGTTTATACATTTAGTCTAAAGTTTGATCCCCGTAATCAAAATAGATTTTATGGGTTTTTGGATTTGGAAGGTTTTGTTTTAAATAGTTGACAAATGAATCCGGAACAGGATTATTTTCCGTTGAAAAAATTCCAGGCCAATGTGTCGATAAACAGGCTACACCTCCAAAAACTTTTGGATATTCGCAAATGGCATAGATCGAAATTAATCCTCCCATACTGGAACCTGCTGAAAATGTATTTTTCGCATTACTTTTAGTACAGAAAGTTTTATCGATAAACGGTTTTAATTCGGTTACTAAAAACTTTAAATACAAATCTGAAATTGGATTAAAGTTTTCTGAAATTCTCCCTTTTTCTTTTAGTTTTTTGGTAACAAATTCTTTTTGTTCCGTCGTTAAGCCTTCATATGGTTTTTGGGGAAAATATTCTTCATGGCGTTTTTGACCATTATTCCAAATTCCAACTACAATGAATTGCCTCGTTTTTTTTTCAGACATTAATTTACCTGCTATCTCATCGACTTCCCAGGCTTGTTTGTTCCATGTGATTTCAGCATCATATAAAGATTGTCCGTCGTGCATGTACAAAACGGCATATTTATGTTTGTCAGAATAGCCTTCTGGTAACCAAACATCGATATTTCGATGATCTATATATTGTGATTTAAAGTTCTCAATACGCTGAACGCTTCCTAAAGAAACGTTCACTTTCTGAGCATTTAAATTTTGAGAAATAATACACAATATAAAAAACAGGATTTTATTTTTCATTAATTGACTAACAATATATTATCTCTTTAAACTAAAATGACCTTTTACCTCTCGGCCATCCTCTAATTTTACGGTGTACCAATAATCGTCTGAAGGAAGCGGTTGACCTGTAAAAGTACCATCCCATCCTTGATCTGTTGGAATGATTTGTTTTAAAAGTTTTCCAAATCTATTGAAAATATAAATGATGGAGTTTCCATTAAAATTAGCACTTAATCCTTTAACGTTCCAGTAATCATTATAACCATCACCGTTTGGAGTAAAAAACTTGGGAACGCCCACAACAGCAATTGTTTTGCTAACCGTTCCGCAACCATTTTTATCATTAATGTAAACTATATGAATATCAGCTGTAACATTGTCAAAGAAATTGGACTCTTGAAAAGGTCCAAAAGGCGAGTCAAGACTATATTCATAAATTCCTTTTCCTGATACATTAACGGTTACTGTGTTTGTATCTGATAAATCTACTACATCAATGCTGGTAATACTAGCAATATCGGATGCAGTAACTTTTATAGTTCGAATTCTAGAACATCCTAAAACCGTCGTTACTTCCACAGTGTAGGTTCCTTCTTGATTTACATCTAGGGTGTATTCGTTCTCATTTGGAAGAAGAACATTATCTTTAAACCACTCATAGGTATAGTCAGTACTTTGGGATCCGTCTTGAATTCCAGCATTTAGTGTTACAAAAAAAGTAGGAAGATTAGAACATACCAATTCATTTTCGGATCCATCAGTATTTAAGTTTATAGGTGGTAAACTATTTACTATTAAAGGTAAAGTAAGTGAAGCTTTACAAGTTGGGTTATCAGGATTCTCTACAACAGCTGTAATGTTTTGAGTGTTGCTAATGAAAGGATTTGGCAACGGACTAGATAATGAAGCTCCATTTGAATCAAAATATTTAACAATCATTCCTGTTTGATTTCCTAAAATCGTATTCTGAAAAGTACTAGTATCAAAACCAAACTTACCATCTTGTAACAAAGGATCTATTTCATCATCACATACTGTTGTTAAATTTACAGCTACTTGGAAAGCTTCTGGAAGATCATCTACTGTGAATGTTATCAAAGTTTCGTCAAAGCATTTTAAAGTTGAATTATTAGTAACAACTGCTTTAATCGTTTGCGTGTCAGTTGTAAATGTTGGTGTAAATGGACTTGGTAAAGCGTTGTTATTTTGATCAAAATAAGTAACAGTAATATTAGTTTGTCCTTGTACTAAATCAGATTCTAATGTAGATGTATTAAAAGTATATTTCCCATCTTGGTCGTCATCACATTGTCTTGGAATAGTTACAGTGTAGGCAAACGGAAGTTTTTCAACTGTAAGTGATACGTATGGTCCCAAGCCATAACAAGCATTATCTGTATCACTATCTACACGACCCCAAATATCTTGGGTGTTTATGTAACCAATATTTCTGTAATTTGATATGTTGGTGATTGCATTTATTTCTGCCAGCGCATCGGCTTGGTTGCGATAAAATGTTATTGTGTAATTTCCTGCGGGCAATAAACTTTTTATATCCGTTTCTGCACTGCTAAAGTCAAAGGTACTTACGCCATCTCTTTTATCATTGTTTGCATTGTTATTGCCGTTGATGTCTAAAAAATCGTCACATTGAGTGAACTTTCTATTGAATGTACTCGGAATTTGTGTTGCTAAAACCTTTAAGGTCAATTCTGCTACGCTAAAGCAAGCATTAGAATTGAGTACTCTAGTCCATACTGTCATCATTCCGGGTGTTGTATTCGTAAAGGCTGTAGGCGTACTAATTAACTCTGAGGCATTTGCTGTAGTAGCACCAGTTAATGAAGTGTAATAAGAGAAGTTTTCATTTGCAAAATTGCTTGAAATTTCATCATTTTTCACCGTTAGATTAAATGTGGTAACTGCATCTAAGTCATCGTCACATTGAATAATAGTTGCATTATTTACTGTTGGTAACGTATATACAATTAAAGTAGTGTCATTTGAAAGTAAACCACAACTGTTTCCAATTTTATCTAATTTTACACGATATTTATATCCATTCATTGTGGTTTTTACACTGGTAACAGTCAAGGAATTTGTAGTTGCTCCAGAATATGTTGCGTTGTTTGTGATATTATTCCAAATAGTTCCATTAGTGGATACTTGCCATTGATAGGTGTTTCCACCATTATCAACTAGAGTAATTACTGCATTTTGTAGTTCACAAGTTGGCGAAACAGTTGGTTGTGTTGTTATAGTTATAGGAGCAGCGGTCGTATAATTACTATTTGGTGTAGTATAGCCAACTCCACTGGTAACTTTGCCATTTGCACTGAACGTTAAGGGTGAATTTCCTAAATAATTATCGTTGTTAGGGTCCAAGAACCCAGCTTCAATGACATCAACACAAAGATCATTATCACTATCCGAGTCAATGTAATCAAAGGTACCATCAGCATCTGTATCTAAAATTAATTTTTTTAAAATTCCATTATCTGCACTTGTTTCCAGACTATCCAATAGACCATTTTTGCCAAACGCAGTAGGTAGGCCATCTAATTTTCCATCAAAATTACTATCTAGTGTTGCATTTCCAGCTTCTACAACATCATAAATACCGTCATTATCACTATCTACATCCCAAATATCTTGAACCGAATCTGTGTCAGAATTTATTGGTGTAAGCCCTGGTTCAAAAATATTGTCAAGACCATCTTTGTTAGAATCAGTTCCAGAAAGCACTTTATATCCTTTTCCTTGTGCCTCAATTGTATCTGGTATTCCATCATTATCACTATCTACATCTACTAAGTCTGCAATTGTGTCTAAATCAGTATCAAAAGTTTCGACACGATCAATCATAAAAGTGGCTTTATTAACTGCTACTTCAGACAAATTTGTGTGTGTAAATTCTATTGAATTAGTCAAATAAGTAGAGAATTTAAAAGTTCCTAAACCAGGCGTTAATGGTGTTACACTATTTAATCTAAACCGGATTTCAAAGGAGGAGAACTCCGTTACACCGCTTTCGAATATCCCGTCATAATTGGTATCTACCAATAGTTGGTTTTGAGGATTTGTTAATGTGATCGTTTTATCTGCGGGTACTTTTAATATGAAATTGCCATCGGCACTAATGTAATCTGAGGTTGGCGTAGTTTGGGCCGGACTGTCTTGAGCAATATAACTTACATATATGCTTTCATTTTTGATAAGATTTAGCGTATAGGTAACGCTACTGGTTTTACCTGAAGGGACTTCTGATACAAACCCAAAAGATGGTTTCCCTGTAATTGTACCGTTTCCAACAATTGTAGCAGTATAATTTGTGCCTGATGTTGTATTTGATTGGTTTAGAGAAGTTCTATTGGATTCTATTGCATTTAATAAACCATCATTGTCTAAGTCAATATCAAGATTATTATTTGTACCGTCATTATCTGAATCCAATGGGCAGTCACTAACTGGTATTTTATCGGAGAAAATAGGAGCTGTACTAGGACAGCCTAAAATACTTCCTTGCACTTGATAATATCCAGATAATGATGGTGTATAGGTATTTGAAGTTGCCCCAGTAATTGGATTGTCATTGAAATACCACTGAAACGTATCGTATGAGGAAAGTGTGCTAATTTTTAGCGTTATATTTGGAATACAGGCTTTAGCGGTTACTGCAATTTTATCAGTAACAATTTCTGGTTTTGTATCAAATCCAGAGTAGTAACCTCCATAAGTAGCTGCTCCATTCGATCCAAAGTACGATACATAAACCTGTCTAGTAGATTTTATGGTAATATTTCCAGATAAACCTGTAACCGTGTAGCGCACAAAATTAGGGTTACCCACGACACTAACAGGCGGGCTTGTAAAAGGACTATTATTCAAAGTTACTGTTGCCCCGGCTTCTGTTACAATATTTAATCCACCATCATAAAATGTATTCCCAATTGTTTCAATAGATGGAATATTATCAACGATACTTGGGGTTGTACAATTAATTGGTGGTACAAAAAATAAATTTTGATTCGCTGGAGAATTACTTCCTCCAATACTTTGATAGGCAAATACGCTTTCAGATGTAGTTACGTATAAGTTTCCATTAGTAAATTTGCTTCCATCAATATCAGCATATTCACCTTTATTTAATGTTTTAAAAAGAGTAACGCCATCTAAAAATATTTTGGTATTATCTTCATTTGCTATCAATAACACACGTTCTAATTCATCGGTGCCAAGACCTTTGACAAAAATATATTCTTTCCCAGTTTTTTCTGCTGAAACGATTTGGTCAAAACCAAGATCTCTCCCTGTTGGTTGTCCATTATTGAGAACTGTACTATTACTACCGCCAAACGAGCCTGAATTTACAACAACCGGTTTGTCTGTTACTACTAGCGCACCAATCATTTTCGAACTGTTTGATGGTGTTGTGTTTGGAGAGTTATCCAAAGCCAGCACGTAACTTTCATTCTTATTAAGAGTAACTACAATATCACCAGAAATAATAGTTCCGTTAGACAGTACTGTTCCATTAGGTATATTAGAGATGGTTACTTTGGTGCCATTTTCTGTGGATAAAATGGAGGCAAAATTTAGTAAGCTGCTGTCTAAAAGAGGGTTTAACATGGCACCTAACCTAAAAGTTTTGCCTAATGCACTATTCCCTTTAGACACTAACCCTCCTGCATGTGCAAAAGAACTATTTCCCGCGTTAAATCCACCATTAACTCTAACGCTAACGTAAATTAAATCTTCAGCCTCAACGATATATCCTTTGTTACTTAATATGCCAATATTCGTTTTTGGAGTTACCAGTTGTGTATCTTGGCCTTGTCCAATTGCATATATGTAGGGTGTTGTGTTTTTTACGACACCCGTAATTACAACGCCTCCAATTGCCATAATTTTAAAATTGACATTGGTTGTACTTGGAGTTGAAATATATAAGTACTGATCGCCAGCTATATTTGTGGAGCAAGATACTGGTGGTATGTAATGTGTTTTACTGAATTGTGCGAAACAACCAATTGATAAAAAAGTAAATAAAATAAGTATTGTTTTTTTCATGGGCTAAAAATAGGAAAATTAGTTTTATCTTTTCAAAGAAAAATGTCCTTTTATGATTTTTCCATCTTCAAAAGTTAATTTAAACCAATAATCATCAGCAGGTAATGAAATTCCATTAAAAGTTCCATTCCATCCTATATCTGAGGTGTTTAATTGCTTCACTAATGTTCCATAACGATTGTAAATAAACAAGTTTGTTTGGGCAAAATTATCTGTATTTTTAATCTTCCACAGATCATTATACCCATCTCCATTTGGGGTAAAAAACCTTGGATAATCCAAAACATAAGTTGTATATGGTAAAGACAAACCACATCCATTTTTATCTCTAACAAAGATTGTATATTCACCTGCAGCAATGTTACTAAACTGAGGAGATTCTTGAAAAAAAACACCATCAATAGAAAATTCATAATTTCCAACACCTGTATATGCAATGACTAATGAATTTTTGTCTCCTGAAAAATCCGTTACTACTATCCCTGTAATAATTGCAATTTCTGAAACGATAGCCGTGTATTTTTTTGTTTTAGAACAACCATTAGAATTGGTGACGGTAACAGAATATACACCGGGATTTGTAATAGTTATGGTGTTCGTATTTGCTCCTGTGTTCCATAAATAACTTGTAAAACCGGAGACTACAGTTATATTTATCGAATTTCCTTCACACAAACCTACAGTTTCATCTTGAAAATTGGGAGGATCAAACGAATTTACAACGAGTTCTATGGGTGTAATTGCATAACAATCTGGGCCATTTATAATACGTGCATAAATAGTCTGTTGATTTTGTATCGTATTTTTAAAAATATTTGGTATTTGATTTTTCTCAACTATGGCATCTGCTTGGTTTAAAAAATACGCTACGATTAGTCCTGACGGTAATCCTATAAGAACTTGAGGAGTTACTTGCGCTTCTAAATCAAATTGTGATACTCCATCAAGCGTACCATCAGTATCGCAGGTAGTAATTGGATCTTGAGGCGCAATGGCAGTATTCGAAATGAGGAGTTTGACTTCGGCATAATTTACGCAACTGAATGTATTATTCACGAGCGCAAATACGGACTGATTGACGACCTTGTTGCTGTATGCTGTAGGATTTAAAATTGGGTTAATTTTTGCCATAGCATTAGCTAAAGTTTCGTAGTAAACAACTTCGCTTAGATTGGCTTCATTGTTTTTTACAATGGCATCCACTTTTGTCAAATTAAAAATAGATATTCCGTCAGTATCTACATCACATTGAGATAGTGATGTATCATTTAAAACTATTGCTGCTGCAAACTCAATTTTTATTTCTTCAGCGGTGATGCAGCTTGGAGTTAACTGGACCTCTAATTTATAGGTACCAGGACTTGTTGCCGTAAAACTGGAAGAATTATTTATAAATGCAACATTATCTTTGTACCATTTGTAGGTGTAACCAAGGCTAGCTGGAAGTTTAGCATCGATGGTATATCCTTCGCCTGAACAAATGGGATTATTAGTGGCTAATAATCGGTCTGGTCCTAAATCAATTTTTGGTAAAAAACTGCCTGCTTTGAGGAAAACCGCAGAATCATAAAATCGGTTTCTTTCATCAGCGAT
>JAYTBZ010000125.1:0-20771 GCA_043736705.1 Flavobacterium sp.
ATATTTTAAAAGAAGGAATACTATAATGGCAAAAAAAAACTTAAACGAAATGTCGTTTTTAGATCATCTTGAAGAATTAAGATGGTTGTTGGTTCGAAGCACTATTGCAATATTAATACTTGCAACTGTCACCTTTTTTGTAAGTGATTACATATTTAATGTCATCATTTTTGGTCCAACCAATGCTAATTTCATTACCTATCGGTTTTTTTGTGACCTGTCCAATCAATTGGGTTTTGCGGAGAGTATTTGTGTGACAGACATGCCTTTCATCATTCAAAATACTAATATGGAAGGCCAAATCAATGTTTTGATCTGGACTTGTATCACTGCTGGATTTATTCTGGGTTTTCCATTCATCCTCTGGGAAGTATGGAAATTCATCAGTCCTGCCTTGTATGAAAAAGAGAAAAAACACGCACAACTTTTTATTGTCTCCTCTTCTTTACTTTTCTTTTTAGGAGTATTGTTTGGCTACTTTGTTATTGTACCCATGTCTGTGAACTTTTTTGCTACATTCACCGTAAGCACGGTCGTCAAAAACCAGTTTAGTATCGACTCTTACATAGGAATGGTTAAAACCAGTGTAATTGCTTGTGGGCTGTTTTTTGAATTGCCCATAATCATCTATTTCCTGACCAAACTAGGATTAGTAACTCCCGTTTTCTTGAGGAAATATTGGAAATATGCAGTAATTATTATCCTTATTGTAGCAGCAATTGTTACTCCTCCAGACGTTGTGAGTCAAATTATTGTAACCATACCGATGTTGTTAATATATGAAGCAAGTATTCTCATATCAAAAATAGTAGTAAAAAATCAAAAGAAAATCAATGGATAATATTATCGAAGAATTCAATGAGTACCGTTCTAAAATGAACGAAAAATTACTAGCAGACAACAATAAAATTGTAAAACGTATTTTTAATCTAGATACCAATGCCTATGCAGCTGGAGCACTAGATGTAAAAACAAAAGAACTTCTGGGACTAGTAGCCTCGGCCGTTTTACGTTGTGATGACTGTGTAAAATACCATTTGGAAACCAGCCACAAGGAAGGTGTTACCAAAGAAGAAATGATGGAAGCAATGGGAATTGCAACGCTTGTTGGCGGAACAATTGTAGTTCCTCATTTACGAAGAGCCTATGAATTTTGGGAAGCATTAGAAGAAGCAACAACCAAATAAATTGTTAAGAACTAAAACCGTTTAATTCTTTATTCGTTTATTTGACGCTAAAACAACTAAACGGATAATCGATTAAATCAAAGAATATGAAATTAAGAGCCGAAAATCTAATCAAAACCTACAAAGGAAGGAGTGTAGTAAAAGGCATTTCGGTAGAGGTGAATCAAGGCGAAATCGTAGGACTTCTTGGTCCAAACGGTGCCGGAAAAACAACTTCATTTTATATGATTGTAGGATTGGTTAAACCAAATTCAGGGAATATTTTTCTGGACGATTTAAACATTACTGATTACCCAATGTACAAGAGAGCACAACAGGGAATTGGTTATTTAGCACAAGAAGCTTCTGTTTTTAGAAAATTAAGCATCGAAGACAACATTTTAAGCGTATTGCAATTGACCAAACTTTCTAAAGCTGAACAAGTCGCAAAAATGGAAAGTTTAATCGAAGAATTTAGCTTAGAACACATTCGCACCAATCGAGGGGACTTACTATCAGGTGGGGAACGTAGACGCACCGAAATTGCCCGCTGTCTGGCAACAGATCCAAAATTCATATTATTGGATGAACCATTTGCCGGTGTCGATCCTGTAGCTGTAGAAGACATTCAAAGAATTGTAGCACAATTAAAAAATAAAAACATCGGAATTCTTATCACGGACCACAATGTACAGGAAACCCTAGCCATTACTGATAAAACCTACCTAATGTTTGAAGGCGGAATTCTTAAAGCTGGTATTCCTGAAGAATTAGTAGAAGATGAAATGGTACGCCGCGTGTATTTAGGCCAAAATTTCGAATTGAGAAAAAAGAAATTGGAATTTTAATCCTAGCCACGATTCAACCCGAACGATGGAAAGTCTGGACTTAAATAGATTGTGAATTGTTGTTTGCTTATTGTCAAATGAATAGCAGACAACTGAACACTAAAACTACTCGACAGTAATATACCGCAGCTGTTGCAAATCACCATTGTAAATATTAACATCGACATTCCCTTTAATACCGGGAACGGAAGCCTTTTCGGTAAATTGCCAAAACAACCAATCTTCAGCTATTTCTTCTCTGTAAAAATTATAATTGGCAATCCAAAAAAGATAATCACTGAACTCTTCCTTCAAAAAATCATCGTAATACCGTTCGCCAGTATAAATTATAGGTTTTACACCATAGTGAGATTCTACAGCTTTTAACCATCTCATTAAGCCCAACTTTAAATTTTCGATCGACTGATTTTTAGGCAATTTTTCAATATCTAAAACGGGAGGCAAATCGCCTTTTTGAAGTTGAACTGTTTTAATAAAGAGTGCCGCTTGTTCGAGTGAATTTTCATTGGGACGATAGTAATGATAAGCACCCCGAATCATTTTATTTTCTTTGGCGCCAAGCCAATTTCTATTAAACTGAATATCTTTCCTGTCTTTTCCTACGGTAGCCCGAATAAATACAAAATGAAGTGGGTATTTTTTTTCTAAAGTGTCTACATAACTCCAACTAATTTTTCCTTGGTATTCGGATACATCCAAACCGATACTTTTTCCCTCCTGTTTTTCTAAAACCTGATAGTTCCGAACATCAGAAATACGTTTAGCTTCGCTTTCTTCCCGCAGTATTTTATTGGATTTAAAACTAAAATAATAAGCTAAGCCATCCCTGTAATGATACAAAGTGACAGCAAAAAGCATAAAAAAAACAGCAGTAATGAAATATCGTAAACTTTTTCCTGAAAGAAAATAAGCATTCCTTTTAGGTTTACGAACGACAGTAATTTTTCGTCTAACCGTTTTTCTTTTCATCCAGAAATCTACTTTTTAACCCTTTTATTATTCACTGCAGACAACAAAACATAAAAAATAATAACTAACGGAATTCCTAAATAGCGCAAGAATATTAATAGTAAAAGTGACAAAGTCAAAAAGACAATTTGAAGTGCATTTTCTTTAAAACTAAATTTCTTGATCTTCAAAGAAAACAACGGAATTTCAGCATTCAACATATAAACACTCAAAACAGTTATCACTAATAAAAACCAAGGAGTTGTCAATAGTTCAATGATAATCAATGAATCAGTATACTTTAACACTAAAGGTAAGCTTAAAACAAACAAGGCATTTGCTGGCGTTGGTAAACCTATAAAAGAGTCGGTTTGACGAGTGTCAATATTAAAATTTGCCAAGCGGTAACACGATCCTAAAGCGATTAAAAAACCCAAATAAGGAAACCATTGTAAATGTGCTACTGTTGCTGTAGAAGAATGATCAATCATCATTTGAAACATTACTAATCCTGGAACCACACCACTAGTAACCATATCTGCCAAAGAATCCAACTGTAAACCAAGCGGACTCGAAACGTGGAACAACCGTGCAAAAAAACCATCAAAAAAATCTAAGAAAATACCTAAGCAAACAAAATAAAATGCCATTTCAAAATCTTGGTTGAATACAAAAACAAGAGCGATGCAACCGCAGAAAAGGTTGAGTAACGTAATCGTGTTGGGGATGTGTTTTTTGATTGTCATATGTATACTATTTGGTAAACCACAGTTGGCAAATTTAGTATAATATGTGAATGGAAAATACGTTTTGTAAGGAAGATTTGAAAGAAACTCTACTGGCATTATTATTAACAGTTCCAAAAATCAGGAACGTATGAATTTCTACAGATACAAAAGCTTTTATAACAATATTTCTCTAAAGCTAATTCTTTCATTCTCAAATTTATTTGTTAGAATGAAGAAATAAGCTCGTTAAAAAATTATATTTTTGATAAAAATTAAACAGTCCTTTCGATTGTAAAAAAGACCCCATTGAAAACAAGCTTCCTAATAGCCGCAGTATTGGTCAGCACACTGCATTACAGCCAAACCGTTCGGAAATACTCGAATGAGTTTATGAATATCGGCGTGGATGCCAAAGCATTAGGCATGTCTAACACAATGGTGGCTTCGACCAGCGACGTGAATTCTGGGTATTGGAATCCTGCAGGATTAATTCTTCTAGAAGATCAACAAGTGGCCGCCATGCATGCCAATTATTTTGCCAATATAGCCCAATACGATTATTTGGCTTATGCTAGCCCTATAGATGATAGAAGTGCTTGGGGAATTTCCTTAATTCGTTTTGGTGTTGACGACATTTTAAATACAACAGAATTAATAGACAGCCAAGGCAATATTGATTACAATCGTATCAGTCTTTTTTCAACAGCTGACTATGGCTTTACTTTTTCGTACGCTCGCAAACTGCCTGTTCCTGGATTTCAATATGGTGTAAACGCAAAAGTGATCCGAAGAATTATAGGTAAATTTGCTAACTCCTGGGGGTTTGGTTTTGATATTGGTGTACAATTCGAAAAAAACAATTGGCAATTTGGATTGATGCTACGCGATATAACAACAACCTATAATGTGTGGAATATAGACGAGGAAGAATACCAAAAAATAGCAAACGCTATACCGGGAGAAAACCAAGAATTACCGGAAAGTACCGAGATAACAGCTCCAAAAGCACAATTGGGAATTGCTAAAAAATTCATTATTCGATACGATTATAGCATTCTGGCTGCTGCCAATATGAACATGCGATTTGCTAAAACTAATGACCTTATTGCTACCGATTTCATAAGTATTGATCCAGCTTTGGGATTAGAATTTGGTTACACTGATTTGGTTTTCGTTCGTGCTGGGGTTGGTAATTTTCAAAATGTACAACAACTTGACAATTCTGAAAAAATAGGTTTTCAACCAAATATTGGGTTGGGATTCAAATACAAAGGCATTCAAATTGATTATGCACTTACCGATCTAGGCAATCAAAGTACAGCTTTATACTCTAATATATTTTCTATTAAGGTTGACTTAGGCATGTTTCGAAATTAATTTAAAATGAAAAAATTCAAAAAAATGAACTTACCTTCTTTCAGAAAAACAGTGCTACTTTTTCTTTTGATTTTTAAAGCTAGCTCTAGTTTTGGACAAAGCATTTCCTTATCAAAGGACGCAAAAGTTAGCATCATTACTTGTGGAACGGGAAATGAATCCTACTCGCTTTTTGGACATACAGCTATTCGTGTAAGTGATGTGGTTCAGGCTGTTGATATGGTATATAATTATGGCGCTTTTGATTTTGATACTCCAAATTTTGTCATGAAATTTATAAAAGGTAATTTGCAATATTTTGCAGTTGCGCATCCCTATCTGGAATTCATTAATCAATATGGATACGAACAGCGATCGGTTTATGAGCAGGAACTTACTATTTCACTTGCAATGAAACAAAAATTATTTGATAACTTGAATACCTCTTTAGCATCGGGCGATAGCCATTACACCTATAAGTTTATAGACAAAAACTGTACGTCGATGGTTGTCGATATTGTTAATAAAACATTAAACACAAACGTTATTGTCAAAAATACAGATACAGATCGTACCTACAGAACCATTTTGTTTCCCTATTTTGGGGGTCATTTTTATGAAAAACTAGGAACCAGCATTATCTTTGGCACAAAAGTAGATGAGATGGGAACTAAAATTTTCTTACCATTTGAACTGCTTAAAAGCTTACAAAAAGTTTCTTATGAAGGCCATCCACTAGCCTCAGAAAATAAAACTTTGATTGAGTTCAAAAAAGAAACACCAATTTCATGGTGGAATAATCCCTACACTTATATTCTTTTTCTTGCCTTTATTGTGCTAATAAACAAAAAACCCATCAATCTATTTTACCTCAGTGTAATGGCATTATTAGGGGTCTTTTTTACATGGATTGGTTGGTATTCGTCACATTTAGAATTAGGATACAATTACAATATATTGCTTTTTAATCCCACATTATTAGGGTTGCTTTATTTCTATTGGAACAAAAACAAAAAAGGAATTTACAATCTGGCGGTGGTAAATGTGTTCTTTTTAATTCTTTACATTTTCATACTGATCAACAAAGCGCATTTTCTATTAGTATTACCTTTAGTAGTATGCAACGGATTTATTTTAATTAGAATAGCTATTCAAAATAAAAAACGCATTCCAATTATCATTTAAAACTTAGCTAAAATTTTGTTGAATTGTGTTACACCTATTTTTATTACAAATAGCAAAGGCACTATCAGAATTTGAAATTTTAATGTAAAAATTTGAATTACTGTCCTCTGTAAAACAATACAGTAGTAATTGTTTTGAAAGCAATGCTTAAATCGAGAAAAATACTTCGGTGTTTTATATAATACAAGTCGTATTGTAATTTTATCAAACTCTCATCTATAGTGGCGCCATACGAATAGTTCACTTGTGCCCATCCTGTGAGACCCGGTTTTATAATATGCCGTGTTTCATAAAAAGGCATAATCTCTGCAATTTCTTTAACAAAAAAAGGGCGTTCAGGTCTTGGACCAATCACAGCCATATCGCCTTTTAAAATATTTATAAATTGAGGAAATTCATCAATTCTAGTTTTTCTTAAAAATTTACCAAATACCGTCACACGATCATCATTTGTAGTTGTAAAAACAGCACCATTCGTTTCGGCATTGCTAACCATAGTCCTAAATTTTAAAATTTCAAAAACAACGCCATCTTTACCAACACGCTCTTGGGTATAAAACAACTTTCCACGATTTCCAATTGTGTTTCCTATAACGACAAATGGTGTTACTATAATACCAATGCTTGCGCCCAGCAACGAAATTAAAATTTCAAAAATCCGAATACTCATTAGATAAAGTTTATTTTGATTGCTTCGGCTAAAAGGAAAGAAACGATAAAAATCCCGTGACATATATTGTACCGGAATGCGTTGCGTTTTACTTTCATATACCTGAGTATATTCTCTAATGATAATACTTGATTCTAATAAACGAAGTAATTGCTGATACAAATCAGGAGTCATTCCCTCCGTTTTTTGGGACGCAATCACTACTTCGGATATGTTGTTTTGTTTTACAAAAGAGAATAAGGAATCTCCTTTTATATTTTTACAATAGGGATAATCTGTTGTGGCTTCTTCAGCAGTATCGGTATTAACGAATGCTATTATTTTATAGTGAGGATCAATGTTCTCCAATCCTGAAATTAATTCTTCAACCTGATCATTATCACAAATTAAAACTGCATTTTGAAAGAAACGATTAGAAGCTAAAAACGAAACATAGAACATGCGCCACAAAAACAGGGCTAAAAAAACTACTAGATAAAACAAAACAATCTGAATTCTTTTCGAAGGAAGTCCAGGAGAATAAATTGGTGTTAATAAATACACCAAAACAGTTGTCGATGCGGTAAGTACCGAGCTCTTAAATACTAAAAACTGATTGCTAGCCACTTGAAGATTATACATTTCGAAAATAGTACCGAAAAAATTAAGGTAAATACCAAGAAATAACATCCAATACCAGGTATTTGTGGCCTTAACAAAATAGCCTACATCAAAATAATTTCCAATTAAAATTAAAAAAACAAAAACAAAAAGCACATCGAAAACTCGAAGAATCATTTTTCGCTCTGATATTTCAAAATGTATTTTTTTGTTTAATAGCATTCTACTATTTTTTCTCAGTGTAATTTAAGTCTTTTACTTTAATAGATGTTACTTTTTTTGACAAATCTGAACTGGTTTGGTGTATATATTTCGCGTAAAAATCCATATAAAATATAGAATTATAATTTAATGAGAGAAAGATAAAAACACGAATAAAATGGACTAAACATGCATTGATCTTCATTAATCATGTTCTTTCTTTGGTGTAAAACCCAATTGAATGTTCAATAATGACAACGAATAAATAAAGGCTGGTGCGGCGGTACGCATTGCCGCATGGTTGATTGTCAAAAACCAAAAGGCAACAAAACACAACAAATACATATTGAATTTATTTTCGACATACAACACCAAGGGCGTAAAAAATAAAATCAGTAAGCCAATGATTCCAAACATTCCATGCTCTGCAAACATGCGTGTTATTTCATCATGAGATGTTACTTTTATACCGGTTTCATTCTCTCTTATTTCAGCGCCTTTACCTACACCAACACCAAAAATTGGGTTCTCCAAAAAACTATTAATTTCATGTTGGGCAATGTCTTCTCTGCCCGTAAATTGACTTTCTTTTGCTTTTCCAGCTGCATCTTGGTTTGCATAGCGTTTGTCTATTAGTCCACCAGTCTGAAACGAAGTGTATGTCCAAGTGGCAGTCATAGTAAAAATCATAACAATAATAATGTAATTGAGTTTTACTCTACCGCTAAAATTAGATTTAAAATATAAAAAAACCAACAGCAAAATAATCATCAAAAAACCCGTAATCATCCCGCCTCTAGAAAACGTAACCATCCCCCGATACGTAATATTTAATGCTAATATAAGGTTAAGAATGATTTGAAATTTTGTTTTTGAATCTAAGATGATTCTCGAAAAAAAAATAAACATTCCCAATCCTAAAATAGTAGCTACCTGATTAGGTCCGTAGCCGCCTGAAGTTTCAAAATTAGACTGAGTACTGGTAATCACATCGCGAATATTTGGCGTAAACAACGTTAAATAAACCATACATGCAATGACGGGAAGCCCCAAACTAAGTAAAATTGCGCTTATTTCTTTTAGAGTAACCTTCCGTCTAAAAGTAAACAAAGACGCAATACCTAAACAAACTGGACCAGAAATATTAAATGCAATTGCCTTCCTGATGTCAGTATCAAAATTCAAAGCATAAGTTGAAATGATAACACTTGGAATTAATAACAAAAGAAAAATCCAATAAGGTGCCGCCCCTTTTGCAAAACCGCTGTAATACATTCCTATAAATACGAAAACAATAACCCCATATTTAGAAATTTCATATAAGGGATTGCCATCCGTCATTCTTAAAAAAACTTCACTCCCCACAACATAAGCTGCTGCAATCAGTGCTTCATTATTTCTATTTTGCCTTCGAATGATATAAAATGCACCAAAAATAAAAATAGCGTATCCATATATTTTTGAAATCAAGGGTATATAGAAAGCCAATGCACCAATTAAAACATGGAACAAAACTAAACAAAGGTAATATTGGTCTTCTTTTTTCATTTAAAACTATTTTGCAACCAATTTAAATACAGTTCTATAACAGCCCGTTTTGAATTATTTCTAACAACTGCATCATAAAGTGCCAAACCAAATTCTTCCTTTAAAACATCACTCCCTATCAATCTAACTAAAGAATCATAAAAAACCTGTGCTTCTCGAGGTTCAACTAAAAAGCCATTTTTTTTATTTTTTACAAGAATGGGAATATCTCCAACGTTTGTCACAACTACGGGTTTTTTATACCAGCCATATTCTAAAAGCGAAACAGGTAAACCTTCAGATTGAGATGTCAAAATCCCGATATCGGATTGTTTTATGATATTGCCAATATCCTGCTTACTCCCGTAAAGAAAGACATTTTTTTCTAAATTAAAAGTTTGAATTAAGTCCTTAATTTTTTGAGAATAGGAATCTTCAAAATCCTTTCCAACCAAATGAAAGGTCCAATCAGGATGAGATTCTTTCACTTTTTTTGCTACTTTCAACACTAAAAAATGATCTTTCTGCACTCTCAAATTAGCCAAAGAAAGGATTCGTTTTCCATTAATTCCTTTTAAAATAGTAGTTCTCGAATTACTTTTCTCTTCTGATGGAAAGTTGGGTAAATAAAGTATGTTTTTAAACTTCAATTTACTCTCAGACCATCCTTTTAGTTTTTGATTGACAACAATAATACCACTAAAAAAGGGTGCTATTAGTCTTAAAAAAAATAAAGGTCTATGCTGTAAATACTCACTATCACCGTAGTGATCATGCCAAATAATATGCAAATTAGGACAACTTAGTTTTAGTAAAAAAGCGATAAAAAAAGAGGTGCTATGTGCATGAATAATAGTTACGCGATGCTGTTTTACAAAATTTCGTAATTTAAACAAAGCAACAAAATCAACAGTTCTTTTTTTATTTAAAAAAAGATACGAAACGTTCTGGTTGATTTGATTTCGCAAATTACCTTCCTTTCGAGTAGTCACCAATCCCGAAAATTCAATTTCATCAGCCAAAGCATTCGCATAATTTACTGCCATGCGCTCTGCACCTCCTGCTTCAAGGGAATCTATAACTTGAACAATGCGCATTATTTTAAGATTTTTATTATTTCTGATTCGAAAACCTCTAGGGTGTATTTTTGGGACCAAGTTGCCGCTTGATTTTGCATATCATCATAAAGAGGTTGATTTTTTAAAATACTTTCCATTTGTAAACAATCCTTATCTAAATCTATATTCAATAGCAGACCTCGATTTCCATAATCGAGCATAAAAGGAATACAAGAAACTTGGGAGGCAATAGGTACACAACCGTAAAACATACCTTCTGCGATGGCTTTGGGCCAACCTTCGCTTTCCGATGGTAAAATAACAAAATGACTGTCTTGATACGCTTTTACAAGTACTTCTTTACTTTGATTTCCGTTTAAAGTTATTACAGTTTCCAGTTGATGTTCTAAGAGATAGTGTTCGAGTGATTTTCGCTGATTGCCCTCACCATACATCTGTAATCGTACTTGATAACCTTTATGCTTTAAACTTTCTATAAGCTGAATAGCATACAAGGGATTTTTACCTTTTGTCAAAGTCCCAACAAAAATAAAATCAATTACGGGTTGTAATTTCTTTTGAGTAACTACTATTTTCTCTTTCTCTGAATAGGTAGCGGTAAAAAAAGGTATAATGTTCTTAGAACTATTTGCCCATTCTCCATAAACCAAAACCTTCATGTTTCTTGTAAAAAACGTATTACTTAAAATTCGTTGTTGTAATTTGTATGACCAAGGTTGTTTGGATTTAGGATCCCAATTACCCGCATACTTAGCGGACTTAGGTGTTTTAGGAAAAAGAATTTGAACCAAGCAACCTAACAACCCAACATTACCAGGGCAACGCAAATGAATATGATCTGCAACTCGCATGGCTTTGTATATGGTCCAAAACAAAACAGGAAGTTTAAAAAAAGTAAGCAGAATAGCTTTTACAGATAACAAATCAAAACTTGGAATCGAAATAAACTGCATGTTTTGATGGCTATATGATGCATCAATAACCGTTACCTCATTACGTACTAAAGGAGAAACAACTACAAATTCATCCACATTTTTTGCCCAAATATTCATTTCGTTCACATAAGGCGAATACGCAAAGTACAAGTTGTCTACTTGATGGTGCGTAACATGTGTGAAGAGTACAAACTTCATTACGATTTTATTATTGGTTTATTGAACCACAAACTCCACCAACCTACAGTTCGTCCCAAAGCCTCCATAAAAGCTTGTTTTTTTGTAGGTGTTGTTAGTGCATTACCAAATCTGATGCCTGTTAATAATAGCGTAATGGCGTGCCATTTGAACCAGTCTCTCCATGCAGGTTGTGGATTTTTCACTCGCCAAACATACCAACCATTACGCACTACCATTTTTCCGTATTGGTATTGATTGGGTCTTCCCTGAACATCATGATAATGGTGCAGTTGTGCTGCTGTATTCAAATATAGTTTTCCCATTTTCGCAACCCTCAAAGCAAAATCAGCATCTTCATACAAACCATAACCTTCAAAATAATTTGAAAATTGTTGATTTTTAAATACCTCTTTTCGATACGAGGAAACTCCTCCCATCAATAATTCTACTTCATAAATTTTACCACTTGGAGGCAAGAAACCCACACTTCTACCATGTGAATATAATGAGGAATAGCCTGGCGGACAATCGCTGTCTAATCCCAATTTCTTTCTTAGAATAAAACGACTTCCATCTTTTCTTGTCCATCCATCAAAATAATATTCCGTTACTTGTGGCTGATAATCTACGCCTACAAATTTGGTTTTTGACTCATTAACAATATAACCTCCTGCACCCAAAGCTTCGGGATGGGTTTCGTATGTTCTTAATAATTGTTCCAAATAATCCCGCTCTAAAACGGTATCATCATCTAAAAAACAAATTACAGTAGCGCTATTTGAAGTTCTTTCAATTCCATAATTTCTCTGTTTCGTTAGTCCTCGAAACTCATTTGAAACAAGAAAGTACGTTAGATTTTGTATCTGGTTGGCTTCAAGAATCCTTTTTGTGGCGTCATTGGTAGATCCATCAATAATCAAGATCTCATTGGGATAAAGCGTTTGCCTTTGTACGGATTGCAATAGTTTTAGCAAGGGTTCCGGACGCATGTAAGTGCAAACTATTAAAGAAAAATTCATCATTACTTACTTTGTTCTTTTTCCTAGCATTAGCAATTTTCTTGCATAAAATAGCGATTTAGCATACTGCGTATTTTTATATGGAATTCGTATGAGACGCCATAAAAATCTGACTTTAGAACCTTTAAACAGATACAGAAAAAAATACTTTTTTTTGTATTCTAAAGCTTGTTTTGCGGTGTAATGTTTCAGAATACCATACAAAACCGTTGGACTTGGAACTGGACGTATACCTTGAACCGGAACATCCAGTTCCCAAGGTTGTTTTTTTCTTAGTTTTCCACTAAACTTAGCTTGATTTCCCCAAAACCGATAACCACCTGTTGCTGGTTTGAGATGCAGGTTTACAGAAAAAGGATTGTGCAAAACCACAACTCCAATTTTCGATAAGGACATCCCAAAATCACTATCCTCTCCGTAACCTCCGTCAAAATTAATATCGTTTCCTATTAATTGATTAACAAAAATTCTTTTTACACAGGAATTCGCATTACTAAACATTTGTGTTGCGCCAACGATCCATCTTTTGGCTTCAAAATCCAATACCTTTTTTTGTAAATCCTCCAAATTTTGTGTCTGATTATCTGCCCGGATATCCAAGCCGTTGCAAGCACTAGCATTATAAGTTTGCAATAAACGAATATGATTCTCTATAAAATCCGGCAGAATACGAATATCATCGTCACCAAAAACAATATAATCCCCTACGCACAAAGCTATTGCTTCATTACGGGCGCGACAACTTCCCTGTGTTTTTTGATGAAGAAACTGTACTTCAAAAGGATAATTGTCCGGATTGTACAAACTGAAATCAAGTTGGTCTGTTGGCGTAGCATCAACTACAATGACTTGAGAAGGAGGATAAGATTGCTGCTTCAAATCATTCAATAAATTCAGTGTAAAATCCTGCCGCATCATGGTTGGAATAATGTAACTAACCGTTGGTTTACCTTGAATTGAATTCAATTTTCTTGGAGTTATTCTAGGGCCTATCGCTCTTTTTTGAAAATTTTTTATCGCATACAATAACCCTTTCCATTCTTCTATTCTCCAAAAACCTTGACGGTACAACATGAATAAAGAATGTTCTATTTTAAAATTTTTTCTGAAAAAAACATACCGGTCTTTAGCAGATATTTCAATTTTCTCCTGAGCTGAGAGCACAAACAAATCTTTAACATATAACGGAATTGCACCTGCATTTCGCAAAGCGTTATACCCAAAATCGAGCGCCATTAGTTGCTTATTTTTATATTCCGCATCAAATCCATTTAATGTATCCCAAACTGATTTCCGAATTACAAATGCATTTGGATTAATGCGCCAACTCACACATTGGTACAAACCATCAAAATCATTTAAATACCAAAAAAAAACAGCAGTTTGATAGACTAGTTCTGGAAAAGCATTTTTATAACCTTGTTCAAAACTACTATGCCAAACATCCCCAGATTCGAGTGCTAAAACTTCTAATTTTTCAAAATTGGGAGTTCCACAGTACAACAGTATCTCTGCTGATTTTGTTTGGTACTGCTTTAAATCAATTTTCATAACCTTATATTTTTCTGATGGAAGTCAGCGTTGACAGAAACAATATTGCTGTGCCAATCCTATTTAGTGGTCACTACAGTATGGTAAAAAGACAAACTTTGTTGCGCCACTGTTGTCATACTGAATTTTTCAATACTTTTTTTACGGGCTGATAAACCCAATTTATTTCGCAAATCGGGACTTTCAAGCAAAGTTACAATACGATTAGCATACGCTACATGCTGTGTTGGATGCACTAAAAACCCATTGATTCCATCATCAATAATTTCACTAGCCCAGCCAATATTGGAGGCGACAATTGCTTTTTCCATTGCCATTGCTTCGATCCAGGAAACAGGTAAAGCTTCTGCAAATGTTGGAAACACGCATACCGTTGTTTTAACAATGTATCTTTTTATTTCTTGGTAAGAAACTACCCCTACATAAGTAACATTGGCTATTGCCTCAGGTGTAAATAATTCCTGCATCATTTTCCAAGTCGACACATTGCCCGATGCAATATCTCGGACATCTTTACCCACTAAAATCAATTTGGTGTCTGGACTTTTTCGAATGACTTCATTAAAAATCAGTGGCAACTCTAACAATCCTTTTTTTCGAATTAAACTCCCGAAATACAAGATCGAATTGTCATTAGTACTACTATCAACATAATTGCTAAAGACATTCGTATCAATACAATTCGGAATGATAGTAAATTTTTTATCTAAATGAAACACAGCGTTAGTGGTGTCTGCCGTAAACTGGCTTACAGAGACTAATGCATCCGCATTATTGAGAGCTCGCTTTTCATGAAATTTATTAATCCATTTTACGGGACGCTGGTCTAAATAACAAAAATAAGCATCCGATCCGTTTAATTTAATTACAATAGGGCATTTTTTTGGACGTATAAACGAGGTAATTCCTGTCCAATCAGGCGCTTCTACCAAATCGATTTCCTTTTTTTGGTATAGCGTATCAATAATCTGCTGGAGTTTTTTTCTAGTAAGATACCATGATAACCCTTTAAGTTTTACATTTTTTATCTGTTGAACGCAAATACCGGCATCATCAAAAATGTTATCTCCCTTTTGTCCATATACCAAAACGCGAACCGTACAACCAGCTGCCACTAGTCCGACTGCTAAATTTTTGATACTAGTTCCCAATCCGCCAGAACTGCCAGTAGAGGCGTGAGGATATTCAGGCGTTAGAAAAGCGATTTTCATTGAATTTTTTTGAATAGTGAGATATTAACGCTGTGTTAGTTACTAAAAAAGTCTTTAATAATTTTTGAAGTAAACATTTTTGCACCAGCATCATTTAAATGTCCGCACGAAGAAAAATAGTGATCGCCTTCTACTGCATTTTCATAATTATGAATTTCAGGATAGATTTTATTTACTTTTTTAAAATAATCTAATCCCTTTGTATTGGCGCACATTGGTGTCATTATAGCAATCAAATTAATTTTATTTGCTTTACAAATTTGCTTTATTTCTTCGTAATATTTGTTTTGTATAGGCTTTAAAGCGCTGATATCATTCTTCATATTTCCTTTTTTGTTAACCAAAGGATAATATCCCAAATGCGCTAAATAACTCGTGGGTTCTTGTGCTGCAGTTTTATAGAAAGTTCTAAATCCAATTTTAGAGTCGAATGCGATGTACCTGTAAAAGGGTAAATAATACAATTTGTTAAAATCAGCTTCTGCTGCAAAATGATCGCGAATGGTGTTAGAAATTGGAAGATACGGAAGAAATTGAGCGGACACTCCAAGATCTCGCTTTTCATTAGACAAATTTAAGTCAGTTTCCAGAATTATATTTTTAATGTCATATTTACGCTCCACCATCAACTTCAACAGTAACGAAGCTTCGAATAAATGACCGCCGCTCATTCCATAATTAAAAGTTTTCAATCCTTTTTTGACAAACATCGGAGCTACGAAATGATTATTGGCACGGGAGGAACCCAGAATGACAACATCATATTTTTTTGCCGAGGAATTATATACGTGCTCAATTTTTCCTCTTGAAGAAGATTGCAAAAAAACTGCCGTGTACAAAAAGTCTAAAACAATAGCTATTAATACTGTTACAATTAGTGTTTTGAAAGCAAATAATATAAATTTTTTCATGCGTAACTTTATTATAATTGTAGTTCGTGAAATTGCAACAAAAGTATTTAATTACAACTTCTTATATCACTTCGAGCTAAGTCGAGAGGCTTTTACTTATAAATGGATCTCGACTGAACCTATAGCTGACCAATCAAAACTGAAAATATATAAATTCTTTATAATCTGAATAGGTTCCTAAAGCGGCAATAGCTGCGATGCATAGTCCCAGTTTTAACCAAGAATACTTACCTGAAATAGGCTCAATTTGGGTTCTATAGTTCCATTCTACTACAACAAAGACCAAAATAAGGATAAGCAATTCATAATTATATCTTTGATTTTCTAAATACTGCGAAGCAAAAATTTGGTTTGAAAACAGACGTTTGAGGAACTCAAAGGCTTCCGTGATCGATTTAGCTCGAAAGAAAATCCAAGCTAAACAGGTTAAAGCAAAAGTGCTCAGCATACTTAAAAAAACACGTAAGGAAACAAAATTCCAGTATAATGAAACGGTTTCTATGTTGGATCGGTTTTTATTCAAAAGTAACAACGGCAAAAAATAGAGCGCATTGATAAAACCCCAGGCGATAAAAGTCCAATTAGCCCCATGCCAAAAACCACTTACCAAAAAAATGACAAACGTATTCCTTATTTTCATTCCCATACCGCCGCTGCTTCCGCCTAATGGAATGTAAACATAATCCCGAAACCAAGACGACAATGAAATATGCCACTTGCGCCAGAATTCAGCAATATCTCTAGAGAAGTAGGGGTAATTAAAATTTCGTAACAAATCAATTCCAAACAATTTAGACATTCCCAATGCCATATCCGAGTAACCTGAAAAATCCCCATAAATTTGGAAAGCAAAATACACGGCTCCCAAAATTAGGGAAAACGAATTCATAGATTCATAATGATCAAAAATAGCATTGGCATAGGTAGCGCATGTATCTGCAATGACTACTTTTTTTAATAATCCCCAAATAAATTGGTAGATTCCTTCTTTTGCTTTTTGATAATCAAAACTACGTTTTACTTTCACTTGGGGCAATAAATGGGTCGCCCGTTCAATAGGACCTGCCACTAGCAAAGGGAAATAACTAACAAACAAGGAATAATCTATAAAGTTATACTCCGCTTTTATTCTTTTTAAATAAATGTCAATAACATAGGAAAGACCATGAAAAGTATAGAATGAGATACCAACAGGGAGAATAACATTTAATAGTAGCGGACTCGTTTGCAGTCCAAAACCATTCAAAAGTTGAGAAAAAGAATCTGCAAAAAAGTTATAATATTTAAAAATTCCCAAAAAACCAAGGTTCATACTAATACTCAACCAAAACCAAAATTTCCTCCTATTTTCAGATTTTGCTTTCTCAATTTGGATTCCTGTGAAATAATCTAAAAAAGTAGAAAAAACCAATAGAAATAAAAAACGCCAATCCCAACACGAATAGAAATAATAACTTGCAAGAATTAAAAGGGCATTTTGAGTACTTTTATTTTTATTGAAAACGAACCAGTATAATACAAATACAAGTGGCAAAAAAAGAGCAAAAGTTAAGGAATTGAAGAACATAATATCGTATTGTAGGGCAGTGCTAAATTAATTTCAAGTAATTATTCACCATCGTATCTAATGAAAAACGAGTTTCAATTAATGCTCTGGTATCTTGAGTGATTTTAAAATCGCCCAAATATACTTTTTTAATTACATGTTGTAGTGCAGAAATATCTTTTGCAGTAGTAATAAAACCATTTTCATTGTTTGTTATCACTTCTTGGTTGCCGCCTACATTAGTTGTAATTACGGGAACATTTGCCGCTAAACTCTCCAGAATAGACAAGCTAAAACACTCCATGTGAGTAGGCTGCAACATATAATCATACTGACAATAAAGCTCTTTTAAGTTCGAAACACTGCCTTTAAAATTAAAATTAACCTCTAATTGTTTGTCCCTTATTTTATCCAAGAGGAAAGCTCTATAAGGACCATCACCATAAATATCTATTACCAAATTAGATTTTATAGCAACAGGTAAAAGTGCAACAGCATCGATTAAATCTTGAATCCCTTTCGATTCTCTTAAGTGTGACACTACTAAAAACGTAGGGTTTGCAAAATTTCTTTGCGCTCTTTCTTTAATGTCATTAATAATAACGCCGTTGTAAATGGTTTTTATTTTATGCTTTACGTGATTTCCAAAATCATTCCGTAGCGCGTTTACCGTGTATTGAGAAACGCCAATAAACAAATCAATATACTTTGCAAATAAAATTCCTTTGACTCTTTTTTGAATTATTTTCTTTATCGAATAGCCATTTAAAGGTCTTGGATTGTGATCTACAACAATAATTTTTGCATTAGATAGTCGCTTTATTTTTTTAAAAATAGGCGTGCATAGTTCTACAAAATGCATAAAAATACAACTATAATTTAAGGTGTTGCCTTCACAATATTTGGCAAAAAAAACTTCTACATTTTGATATTTTGTATCGATAATATAGAGTTGATTAAAGTTTCCATGAGTAGCTGTATTCGGAAAAAACCAGTGGACTTCAATATGGTTTTCTTTGCATTTTTGATCAAATTGCCAAAAAAAATAATCCATTCCGCCTACTCGTTCTGGGAGTAATTCATAATTGCATAGGATTGCTATTTTTTTATTTACACCCATTTTAATAGTGTTGCTGCTATTCGGTTTCCTGTGTTTGAAACTGGTTTACTTACTTGTAACTGCAATAATTTTTTTCGGTTTAAAGAATCTAAATTTGGATTTTCTAGATATACCTGTATGGCATTGATCAGTTCGTCTTGAGTTTTTACAATTTTAGTAGCGTTACTGTTCACTACATTGACAATATGGGCATAGTTTAAAAATCGTTGATCGTCATACAATCCGTTTGTGGCAGTACCAAAAACAGTATTAATTACTGGCTTGTCAAATTGAATAAAATCCAAACTCATTGTAGACAACATATTAATATTCAAGTCAGAAAACTCAAGTAAGCTCCTCAAATCTTTGATATCTTCAACAGTCGGTATTCGTTGTGACCAAGCTTCTTGATGTCCTTGACGGGATACATTCCATTTGGGATAATTCCATTTTATAAAAGGATATCGTGCTACATAGGCAGCAAAACGTATCGGATCCTCAGCCGGTGATGTTCGCACCATAAAATTTACATTTCTAATTTTTTTGGCGACAATCGCATCCGCAATAGTTTCAATATACAATTCGTCATTTTTACTCGTTGAAATATCCCCACAACTAAAACAAATGGTTTTCAAAGCTTCATCTAAATTAAACTTCTCTACAAATTCCGCTTTAGTAACTTGGTACCTTTCTAAAACATAAGGTTCAAATTGTGGCGTACCTACAACCTGAATGTTTTTTTCTTCAACTGAAGTGTAGAACTGTTGCAATTCCATTTTCATTAATTCACTCCAGACCAAATAATAATCAAAATTGGCTGCCATTCTTCCTTTAGAAGCCAAATTATCCCAAGAAAAAATAAATGTAGCGGTCTTCACTTTTAATTGTGCTGCCTGAAAAACCAAAGGGGCAATATAAGGCGGCCGCTGATGTGTGAAAAACAATAAATCAAAATTCTCTTTTTTTAAAATTGTTTTATAACCTTTGACGATCGAATTACTTTTAAATGATTTTTGTTGCCAAAAATTAAAGCGTTGAATCCATTTTTCAGAATGTAAAAGGGCGGTTAATTTAAAAATAAAACGGGTAGCATAGCCTCTCGGTGATTTAGATGCGGTAGTGTTGACTCTTAAACTATCTTGAATTCCAAAATTATTATTTTTATGCAATTGCAAATGCGCTATCTCTTTCGCTTTCCTAAAAAACCATGTTTTGAACCTTTCTTCAAAAACATCCAACTCAATAATTCTTGATTGCGTTACAAAGCCCCTATAGATGTGGTCTGGTAAACAAGAGAGTATGACTACCTCATCGAATAATTTCTCGGCTTCCGCCAAAAAATCGCTCAGTATAAAATTCCGGAACCCTACTCCATCAGTAATTACAACTCCAAGTTTTTTCATTTGGCTAATTTTCTACAGATTTTCTCGTAAAGTTTTAGCACGAGCTGTTCTAGTGCAAAAGTACTTTTTTTGTAAAGCTTTGTTTGAATTGACAATGAGTTTTTTGCAACTGTAGTCAATAGCGCTATTGAAGAAGTATCCAAATTCTTAAATATTAAAAATTGTCTTTGAACTGTTTTTGATGATTGATTTCCCAAAAACTACTCATTTGAAGGGTTTTTACAAATAATTGAGCACTATTTCCTGATCCAAAATGAGCTGTATCAGCGCTAACTTTATGTGAAACTACACTTTCTAAAGCCTGTTTAATAGTGTTTGTATCATAATCCACGTTTATAATATCCGAATTTAGCACCCTATTTTGTTGGCGTGTACCAATGTTTATAATCTGGATTCCGTAATACGGTGCTTCCCGAATTCCGGCACTACTGTTCCCGATAATAAATTGTGCATTTTTTAATAAGGTTAAAAAATATTCAAATCGAAGGGATGGAATAATACGAAATCGAGCATTGCCTTTCAATTTCTGATATTCATCAATTATACATTGGCTTCCTAAATCGTTGTTGGGATAAATCACGATATAATTATGGATATCGGTTTGTAAG
>JAYTBZ010000126.1:0-4175 GCA_043736705.1 Flavobacterium sp.
TTAACAAGCGAATACATTTCACGCATGTTATTTTATCTAGAAAAACACCAATATAAAGCAGTGCAAGCAAAGGTTGTAGAAACTAATTTGCAACCCGTTCCGCTATTGAACCTTAATTCTGGCTATATCCTGAGAGCGGCTAAATCATTACCTAGTCAAGGAAACAAATCGCCTTGGCGTGTGTATCAAAATTATGTTTTGGATTATAAAATGCTTCGAGTAGATGCGATAAAAGACAAGCGACTCACTTTTTTCAAATAACAGTTTTTTTTAAAGAGTTATCAAACTAATGGTGTTTGTAGAAAAATTTTAGTTTTATTTTAGATCTATAGGTAAAATTCTCGACTGCGCTCTACTAGACAAAAAACCAACTACATATACAACTAAAGAACTTCAAGGTGAGAAAGAATAACAAAAAAAGCCCTGAAAAATATAATTTTTCAGGGCAATATTATTTTGTGAAATTCTAAAATACTACTCTTTAAAGACCGAATAACATTCTTGTATTTGTAGCCCGTAGCGGAATCGAACCGCTCTTACATGGATGAAAACCATGCGTCCTAACCGATAGACGAACGGGCCTCATTTTTTATTTCGGGTGCAAAAATAGAATTATTTATGAAATGTACCAAGCCAAATGAACAAACCTTCCAGTAAAAAAAATCTGAATTGAACTTGTAAATCGTAAGCCATTAAGAACTAATAGTTACCAAAAAAATATGAGTGAATTTTTCAAAGTAAAAATATAAAGGTATTGCGAGATTCGCGGCCGAGAACACAAAGAATAAGAAACAGTCCTTAATTCACAGTTACTTTTGTACTTTTGAAATTATAATTCAAATTAAATAGATTGACAAAGCATTTAAAATATCTCCTTTCACTCTCTCTTGCTTTTGGCCTGATGGTAAATGATGGTGCTTTAAATTCTCAATCAAATTCAGCAGATTATTATCAATTCTCGAATGCAATCCTCAGAAGTGAATTAAACTATAAGGGTTCGAAGTTATACGTATTCAATCAGATCAATTCATCTGAAAAAATCCCATTCTTATTTCTATTATTTTTCTTTCAATTTAAAGATATTTATTGTCTTCAAATAAAGACTCTTCTAAAATTACAAACGCTGCTTTATCAAAAAGTAAGTTCATTTACAGCACAACACATCTTTATAAATGAGATGATTACTTCCCGAAATTCCTATAAAAGTTTATACACAGCCTAGATAATTCTTTCTACGCATTTATGCAATTCCATGCATAAAGATGATACCAAATGTCTAATCATTTATCATTTACAAAATGTATAAACACAACAATAAAGTACGTTTAGAGCAATCCAAACGCCCTGTTCTTTGGGTAAAAAGAAAAATCATGTTAATCATTACCGCATTTATGATCGGAATGTCAAACGGAATGAACGTGGGAGACCATACGATTAACGGAAATCAAAATCACACGGAACAACACAAAAAAGATTGATTTGATTCTTGTAAATATATTGCGCAACAGTAAATCAAAAAAGCTAGGAGTAAAACCTAGCTTTTTTCATTATACTAAACACCAAGCTCCGCAAAATGTTGTGTATTAGCAAACCCTAAGAACTATGAAATCGGTTTTGCAAACGCAATTTTTAGGGATAATCTCTAACTGTTTAAACGCCTCTTACAGTCGTTCCTAATGCCAAAACAACGAAACCGATAAGCAATAGCGTGAAATTATGTTCTGTTAAAACCTGCACTTTTGCAAAATGTCCGATGATTCCAAGTATACCGAAAATCAATCCTATAATCCAGGTAATTTTCTTTGGTGCTGAAGGGTTATTCATATTAATATTTTTTAGTTAGTCCGAACGTTATATGTTTCGGTTAAACAAAAATAATCGAATTATTTTAAGAAATACTACAAGTTTTTATTAATAATTATATAATTCACGCTTTTATTAGCAGTATTTTATGTTAAATAATTCGATTTTATTATTTTAAAGATTGCTCAAGCAAATGGCCTTATGCCAAATAGTTTAATAGATTGAAGAGCTGGCGTACCGAATTACAATCCATTTTGATAGTTTGTCAATTGTTCCATAATCTCATCATTAAATTATAAAAATAAATTCGTTACTTACATTTAATAATTCACATTCAGTCCAAAACCCAATCCCATATCACTATCATAATGCGTTGTAATTCCGAAATTTCTAGTTAAAATATAACGCAGTCCAGCCATGTATTCTTTATCGGTATTCCACATCAAGTTCATGCGCAATCTTTTAGAAATGGGTACATCCATGCGTTCGAATTGTAACCTGAAATTTCCGTCCGAATAGACTTCGGCTTGCGCTTTAATAAGTAGTGGCAGGGTATATTCTACACCAGCACTAAAAACAGCTCGCTTATCCTTTGTACTGCTTTGACCAAAAAGATTCTCTTCTATTTCACCCATTCCCATTTTTCGGTACCTCCAGTCAAAACCAATGAACGGCATTAGCCATTGCATTTTTCCAATGTATCGCCCAATATGCGTTTCGGTTTCATATCCATGAAGATCAGTGTGGCCCAAGCGCCATTCTGTACCAATACTCCATCTTGTGTTTTGAAGCATCAGCATTCCGTCATTACCATTGGTAGCAAAATCATTTTCAGCCATGACATGAAAAGCTTTGTCATCAGCAAACAATTTACGCTGCGCTAATTTTGGATTTGGAATCAAAGGATTTGGCTCTTGATTTTCATAACTAAAAACGCGACCCATTCCCGCCATCATGTGATAAAGAATGTGACAATGAAAAAACCAATCGCCTTTCACATTCGCATTAAACTCAATCGTATCGGTTTCCATTGGCATAATGTCGATGATATTTTTCAGCGGTGCGTATTCTTCTTGACCGTTCAATACTCTAAAATCATGTCCGTGTAAATGCATCGGGTGACGCATCATAGAACCATTGAAGAGTACAATTCGGACGTTCTCTCCTTTTTTAATTAAAATTTTATCCGCTTCAGAAACTACTTTATTGTTCAAACTCCAAACATAGCGATTCATGTTTCCGGATAATTCAAAACGCAATTCTCTAACCGGTGCATCTTTAGGTAATGTTGTTTTAGTTGGTGATTTCAGCATAGCATAATTTAGAGTTACAATATCTGAAAGTGCGTTACTGTTGTAATCAGCTTCGGTCATTTTCATGTCGTCCATTTTTGCCGCAGAATCATCCATTTTCATGTCTCCCTTTTTATGCGAAGAATGATCCATTTTGGCAACTGGTTTTGGCGTGGACTCCATTTTCATTTTGCCCATGTTGTGTTTAGAATGATCCATCCCAGATTTACTTTTAATATCTCCTTCCACCGGTAAAGCTCCAGTAATTTCAGGATACATCACCACATTCATATCCATTTGGTTCAGTGACATTTGCATGCCCATATCATCTAAATCGCCATTCATTTTCATCATTCCATTCATCATTTTCATGCCCTCAAAATACTTTAGTTTAGGCATAGGCGCAATCAGTTGCTTGATACCATCGCCTAAATATATCGAAGCCGATTTAGTACGATCCTCTGAAGTTGCTAAAAATTCATAGGCCGTTTTATCCGCTGGAATAGTGACAACAACATCATACGTTTCTGAAACTGCAATTAGTAATCGATCCACTTCAACAGGCTCCACATCATTTCCATCACTGGCTACGACCGTAATTTTTCCGCCGGCATATCGCAACCAAAAATAGGTAGAAGCACCGCCATTGGAAATTCGTAAACGAACTTTATCTCCAGCCTTAAACTTACCTGTCCCCAAATCCGATCCAGTTAAAAGAGGAGCAGAAAGTCCTTCTATTTCGCTTTCGTTTTTTCCGTTGATTAGAAATTTATTATAGTATATATCACTAACGTCCATGGCAGTCATACGTTTCCATTCATTGGTAACTTTTGTCTTGAAATGTCCCGCTCTAATAGCCTCGGCATAACTTTGAGTCGTTCCTTTTTGAATTGCAAACCAATCAGTCGCATTGTGCAACATTCGATGTACATTTTCTGGTTTCATGTCCGTCCATTCACTGAGAATAATAGGAATGGTTGGCAAATCATCGATTCCTTTTCTGAAAGTTGGGTCCTCGTTTCTCTTATTCATGATAAAAGAACCATACATCCCAATTTGCTCCTGTAATCCTGTGTGGCT
>JAYTBZ010000127.1:0-4169 GCA_043736705.1 Flavobacterium sp.
CCAACGTGTGCCAAGGAAGAATACGCTAATAATTTCTTTAAATCTTTTTGTTTCAATGCCACAATAGAACCGTATATCACACCTGCAATTCCAAGTCCAATAAAAATATTCATGTATTCTTTGGCTGCCAATGGCGCCAATGGCAATTGCCAACGAATAACGCTATACAAACCCATTTTTAACATAATACCAGATAAAAGCATGGTACCAGCAGTTGGTGCTTTTTGGTATACATTTGCTTGCCAAGTGTGGAACGGAATCAATGGAATCTTAATCGCATACGCCAAGAAGAAAGCTAAAAATATCCATAATTGTTCGCTTGCTGATAGGTTCAATTTGTATAAATTGAATTTATCTGCAACCGAGCAATTATGGATATTCTTGGCTTTCTTCTTGGCGTATGCGATTAAGATTCCATTGATTCCTTTCCACTCTTGGCAGGCTAATGTGTACCAAAAAGCACCAACTGTTGGAACGATGCTTTTGTCAGGGATTATGCTAAAAATGGGATTGTATAGCGTTATTCGTTGGCAATTGCCATTGGCGCCATTGGCAGCCAAAGAGTACATGTACATTTTCATAGGACTTGGAATTGCAGGTGTTATTTACGGATCTATCGTAGCATTGAAACAAAAAGATTTAAAGAAATTATTAGCGTATTCTTCTTTGGCACACGTAGGATTAATAGCAGCCGGAACGTACACTTTGACATTAGACGGATTGCGTGGTGCCGTTTTACAAATGATTGCTCATGGTTTTGTAGTTGTTGGATTGTTTTATGCCGCTGAAATTATTTTCAGAAGATACGAAACCAGAGCCATTGCTGAAATGGGCGGTATTCGTGCGTTATCACCAAAATTCACTTCGATGTTTTTGATTTTGGTTTTAGCATCAGTTGCCTTGCCAACTACTTTTAACTTTATTGGCGAGTTCACCGTTCTATACAGTCTTTCACAAATCAATATTTGGTTTGCTATTTTAGGAGGAACAACCATAATTTTAGGAGCGTATTATATGTTGAAAATGTTTCAACATGTCATGTTGGGCGAAACCAACGCAAAAGCTTTTACTGATGTTACTGTCAATGAAGGAATAACCTTGGTTCTTATAATTGGTGTTTTATTCTTTTTTGGGATGTATCCAAAGCCAATTACCGATTTGATTACGCCAAGTCTGGAAGAAATTTTAACTCAAATAAACCGAATTAACTTAGTCAAATAAAAAAATGAATACATTAATAGCTATAATAGGATTAGGTGTTTTATGCCTTTTATTTGAAATTTTTAATTTAAGGAAAGCCATTGTTCCAATAACTATCATCGGATTATTGGGAGTGTTGGGTTTAACCATATCTGAATTTAATTCAACGGAAAGCTACTACAACAACATGATTGTTGTAAGTAAATTTTCAGCTTCTTTTTCATGCTTGTTTATTATTTTAACGATTTTCTTAGTGGCTTTAGGACATAATTTTTACGAAAATCACCAATCAAAAATCTCTGATTTTATTGCTATCAAAGTTTTTTTATTAGCTGGAGCTGTGGCAATGGTCTCTTTTGGTAACCTAGCGATGTTCTTTCTTGGAATAGAAGTACTATCTATAGCTCTTTATATTCTTGCGGCGAGTGATCGTATGAATTTGAAAAGCAATGAAGCGGGAATGAAATATTTCTTAATGGGATCTTTTGCTTCTGGAATCATTCTATTTGGTATCTGTTTGATATATGGAGCTATGGGGAGTTTTGATGTTATTGAAATAAGTACTTTATCGCAATCTGCAGAGTTGCCAGTTTGGTTCCCAATAGGGATTATTTTGGTAACAATAGGAATGTTGTTTAAAGTCGCAGCTGTCCCTTTTCACTTTTGGGCACCAGATGTTTATGAAGGTTCTCCAGCATTGACAACGGCATTGATGAGTACTTTGGCTAAAGTAGTGGCAATTGCAACACTTTATAAATTATTATCAGTAATGAATGCCGATGTTTCTGAGTCGTTTAAAATGGTAGTCGTGATTATTTCTATGGCTTCGATGACAATAGGTAACATCATGGCTTTAAGACAAACTAACGTGAAACGTATGTTGGCATTTTCAGGGATTTCACACGCTGGTTTTATGTTGATGACACTGTTGAGTCTGTCTACGTCAGCAGGAAGTTTATTGTACTACACGGCTGCTTATTCTTTATCTGGAATTGCTGCTTTTTGTGTGATTTTATACCTTTGTAAAAATAGAGATAATGAAGATGTTGTTAATTTTCATGGATTAGGTAAAACTAATCCATTGCTAGCAATGATTCTTACTGCCGCCTTACTTTCTATGGCTGGTATTCCTATTTTTGCAGGTTTTTTTGCCAAACTAGTATTGTTTAGTGACACCATCAAAGCTGGTTATTTGGCTTTAGTAATCGTTGCTGTAGTAAATTCTATTATAAGTGTTGGATATTACTTCAAATTAATATTGGCGATGTATACCAAAGAGCCAAATCAGGAACGTAAAGGTACTCCAGTTATCATTTACGCAGTTGCTATTGTAGCAATTGTGTTGAATATTGCATTAGGTCTGTTCCCCTCTTTAGTATTGGATTTATTAGCGTAAGCAATTTTTTTTTTAAATAAACTGAAAACCATCAAGAGCAATTTTGATGGTTTTTTTAAGTTATTAAGCATGCAACTATTAATTTGATTGTACTGCTATGTTTTTTTCAAACTATTTTCCTTGATTTACGTATGTGTTAGTATTAATCTTTTGTTAACACAAAATATTGTATTTATGTTAAAATATAAATGACATTAATTGTATTTTTATGATATTAGAAATCGAAAAATAGAACTACCTTAAACTACTTAGGTTTAGAAGTCCGTCAAAATTTATTCAAAAACTATTAAGTATATTCTATTAAATTATATTTTTTTTAAAATAAATCAAAAATTAAGATGTATTTAAACGTTATTATACTACATTTAATCTATATTTTAACAAGCTCATTATTTTTCCTAAATATTGCAACAATTAGAATTTACAAATTATTGTAATTAAATAAATTGTTTAAAATAAATTTTTAACAATTTATTGGTGTAAATGTTAATAAAAGTGTTAATATTTGCTTTTTCTTGTTTTGTCTGTTTGTTAAAAAATGCGTTAACAATATTATCCTTATTAAACTTATATAAATGAAAAACTTTACTTGTTTAAAATTTGCAAAAATTAAGTGCTTTGATAGAATATATATCTTAATTTTTCTTTTCTTTTATGGTGTTGGGATATCCCAAAATTTTGAAAATGTTACTGTCACGGGTATTTCGACAGGTGGAGGTACAAATAATGCTTTATTTACTGCTACTTCTACAACAATTCCTACACTTGCTTTTATTAGAGCCCAAAGAATTTTGGGTCCTCAGATAGGCACTTTCACTCAAAATGGGGATAATATTGTTTATACGCATGGTACGGGTGGTACTGGAATACCAAATAATAAATCAAGAATACGTTTTACATTTTTAAGATCAGATGGCGTAACACCAATACCTATAAGCGATTTCAGATTTGTTATTAATGATATTGATGGCCCCAACAATGAAGCTTTAGCTACAGATTGTGGTTCCTCAGTAAGATTTGCCGGTACAGCTGATCCTACAAGGATACTCATTGACAAAACACCACCAGATCTTAATGCTACTGGCACCGCCACTGAATCAGGAACTGCTCCCAGCAGAGTAATGTTTGAATTTAATGATATTTCTAGTATTGAATTTGATAACTATGCAAATAATTCTTTTTTGAAAGAATTTGATATGAATCAAAATAATTTTGCTATTACTTTGCCATTATATTCAGTTTGCTTGCAAGATTCTGACGGAGATGGTAAAAATGACGCTATTGATTTAGATGATGATAATGACGGTATTTTAGATTCTGTAGAAGCTGGTGGAAATAATCCAAATGGCGATCAAGATGGTGATGGTTTGCCTAACTATTTAGATACAACAAATAACAGTGGACAATCAGCCACATATACTGCAAATGCTGACGGTTCAGTGACCAACTATACTGATGCAGATGGTGACGGTGTACCAGATGTATATGAGTCAAGTTCAGATTCTGACCCTTTACCAAATCATTTAGATTTAGATTCAGATAATGATGGGTGTTCAGATTCTAACGAATATTA
>JAYTBZ010000128.1:0-9225 GCA_043736705.1 Flavobacterium sp.
TACGTTCCTTTGGCGGTATGTTTATTAATTGCTGTAGTATGACGGCGTAATGTTTCTTGAACTTTTATTTTGAATAATTCAGGTTTTTCAGCCATCATAATATTCGCTTCTTCAAAGGAAATAGCAGCAGGATAATAACCGCCCGCCCAAGGATTGTGTAGCGAAGTTTGATCGGAACCTAAATCGATATGAATATTTTCTTGTTCAAATTTTTCCCAAACGTCAACTACATTTCCTAGATATCCGATAGAAACAATTTCATTATTGGCTTTCGCCAAAGCGACTCTTTTTACTAATTCATCCACATTTTCTATCACTTCGTTGATCCAGCCTTGACTGTGGCGAATGTGTGTAATTTTAGGATTTACCTCGGCGCAAACAGTTATACAACCTGCAATATTTCCAGCTTTTGGTTGTGCGCCACTCATTCCACCTAATCCAGAGGTCACGAATAAGCCTCCCTTTGGACTGCGTTTTATTTTACGAAAACCATTTAAAACGGTTATTGTAGTTCCGTGCACAATTCCTTGGGGGCCTATGTACATGTAACTTCCTGCTGTCATTTGTCCGTATTGTGAAACGCCTAAAGCATTCATTTTCTCCCAATCATCTGGTTTCGAATAATTGGGGATTACCATTCCGTTAGTAACTACAACTCTTGGCGCTTCTTTATGAGAAGGAAACAATCCCATCGGATGACCAGAATACATGGTCAAGGTTTGTTCGTCGGTCATTTCAGATAAGTATTGCATGGTCAATAAATACTGTGCCCAGTTCGAGAAAACTGCACCATTCCCACCGTAGGTAATCAATTCATGTGGATGTTGGGCTACGGCATAATCCAAGTTATTTTGAATCATGAGCATAATGGCTTTGGCCTGTTCAGATTTTCCAGGATATTCCGCAATAGGTCGGGCATACATAGTATAATCAGGTCGAAAACGGTACATGTAAATGCGTCCATACGTTTCTAATTCTGAAGCGAATTCTTGGATTAACTCTTTATGATGTTGTGGTTCAAAATAACGCAAGGCATTGCGTAGTGCCAGTTTTTTTTCCTCTTCAGAAAGAATTTCTTTTCGCTTTGGTGCATGATTGATTGCTGTTTCGAATGGTTTTGGCAGTGGTAAAACTGTAGGAATTCCTTGTTTTATTTGTTCTTGAAAAGTCATTGTAAGTATTGTTTTTAGCTGCGTGTGTGATGAAACAATTGGTTGAGTTTTTTTGCGTAGCGTAGCACAGTACAAAAAATGATTGTGAAAGCGCGTTTCGCCTTTGTGAACTGGATTAAAAACTATTTTTTTATCGTACCCGTTTTTTTATCAAAACCATAAGGACAGTGCCTGCAGCCACTTTTACAGCAATGACCTCGTTTTAAATGGTATTTTGCGGTAAAGCATTTATATCCCTCTGGTGTAAAATAGAAATCTTCGCCCTCTGTCATTTTATTTTCATTACTTTGGTACTTCATGTGCGGTGATGTTGTAGGATGAGTGATTGCCTTTAGTTAAGAAAATAGAGCACTCAAACTATTGCTTTATTTCTAAAATAGAATCAAATTAGTATCACAAATTTATAATTTTAATGCGAATGTATTTGATTGTTGCTAAATATTTAATACCGAAAGGATTCCGTGGGTTAACAGTTTACCCATTTATTCTGGTGAAATATCGAGAGGATTTGAAGGATAGCATTTTTATCAATCATGAAAAAATTCACATTAGGCAACAAGTTGAACTTTTAATTATTCCTTTTTTTATCTGGTACTTAGCAGAATATTTTGTTCGATTGCTTCAATATAAGAATGGTCTTCTTGCTTATAAAAATATTAGTTTTGAAAGAGAGGCCTATTCAGAGGAATCAAATTTGTTGTATCTAAAAAACAGATCTTTATATCGTTTTTGTAAATTTTTTTAATAATGAAGCTATAACACTACTCAGAACTCTTTTTGAGCCAGAAATACATTCATGAATACGTTTTCAAAAGTATTTTTTTTTTTACTTCTAATTTGACCTTAACTTTTAATTTTTTCAATTATAAGTCTTCCATACAGATATTTTTTATTAAAATTAAATTGTAAGAAATTATATTCTTAAAATTAAAAAATATGTATTTAATCGATTTTTTACACTTTTTAACGACGTTTAATCAATTTTGTATCTTCTTTTTTTTGTAACTTTATTAAAATAACACGAAATAGGTCTTATTTGGAAAAGCACTCTGCTAATTAGCTGTTTCAAAATTCATTAGAGGTCTGGTGTATTTTTAAGTAATAATATTGTTTCAGTTCGGGAATTAGAATATTATTTATTTCTAAGTAATTAATTTAAAATACCAGTTTATGTACCCAAAATTACTCAAAAGAATGCTGTTCATCAGTGGTGTATTATTCTTGCAGCAAACTGCTATTGCACAAATGTACGTTAGTCCTAACAGTTATGTTTTTGCAAGCAACGAAGTTGTTTTTGTGAAGCAACAATTGGAGCTAAATGCAGCGAGTAGTAATTTCTATTTAAGGAAAGATGCTCAACTTTTGCAAGGTGCTACGACTGCCAGTATAAATAGTGGATTGGGTAGTTTATCGGTTTTTCAAGAAGGTTCTACAAACAATTTTCAATATAATTATTGGTGTTCTCCTGTAGGTGGGAATGTTGCCACAGCAGGAAATTCGCCTTTTGGGATAACTCAGCTTAAAGATATAGTAGACTTAACAACGAGTAATAATCCAACTATATTGGCAATGAACAATTATAATGGAACAGCAAATCCGTTTGCAATTGCTCCTTTTTGGATAAATAAGTTAGTTACTTCATCTGGTTATACCAACTGGGCACAAGTTGGATCAGCCTCATCTATAAATGCTGGTGAAGGATTTACTATGAAAGGAACTTCAGGAACAAACACAACTACTGTTAATCTGGTTCAAAATAATCCAGGGAGCAAACAGCGCTATGATTTTAGAGGAAAACCTAATGATGGTAATATTTCAATCAATGTTTTAAATCTGCAATTTACCTTGACAGGGAACCCGTATCCATCTGCAATCGACTTATCAGCTTTTTTAATTGAACAAACCAACTGTACTGGAATTGCTTATTTCTGGGAACAAGACAAAACAGTAAATTCACATTTTATTGCGGATTATAAAGGCGGTTATGGTGTTTTTTCACCAGGAGCATTAAATAGTAGTGGAGTTTATGTTCCTGCAACTTTCTATTCCTATGATGGTTCCGGTAATGAGGGCTCAATGACAGGTACAGGAAATCCTTATGAAAGACGTTTTTCTCCTGTGGGACAAGGTTTTATAATTGATGGATTAATAAGCGGTACTGTACAAATGAAAAATAGTTATAGAGTTTTTGTAAAGGAAGGAATAGCTAACAATTCTCAATTTGAAAGAACTACAAATTCCAGTAAACCAAAAACGAGTGCAACTTACCTCTCTGATATTAAATCGGTATCTGGTTTTGATTATAAAACGGTGAGTATGGAACCTACACCACAAATACGATTTAATACTTTGATGAATAATCAAGGGGTTCGTCAAATGGCCTTGGCATTTATTCCAGGAGCTACAGATGGTGTGGATCGAGCTATGGATGCCTTATCCTCGAGTGATGAAAGTCCTGCAGATGTGTATTTTGTAATCAACGATGAAGAGTATATTATTAATGCCGTAAATTTTGATATTGACAAAAAAATTCCAATTGGATTTAAAAATACGGATACAGCAAATTTTAAGATTACGGTCAAAGGAATTGTAAATTTTACAGGTACAAACGCGGTTTATTTACATGATAAAACAACAGACTTATACCATGATATTAAAAATAGTTTTTACGAATTAACTTTACCTGGGGGAGTAAACAATACCCGTTTCGAAATAACTTTTAAGAGCAACGTAACGCTGGGTGTAGACGAAACAACGCGGGAGAGCTTTATAGTTTATCAAGATAATAAGGCAAAGAATTTAATGATTAGTAATCCATTATTAACAGAATTAGCAGCCTGCAACTTGTATGATGTGGCAGGAAAATTGATTTTTAGTAAAAAAGATTTAGGAGCCAATACCACTTACAGTTTTTCTACTTCGGGTCTTAGCGCTGGTATTTACATCGTTAAAATAGCAACTAAAGATAAAATTGAAGTAGGTCAAAAAATTATTATAAATTAGAAATAAAGACATGAATTAAACGAAATGCAATCTCTTTAGGTTGCATTTTTGGTATATATAATTTTACCTTTGTGCCAAAATCATTTAGCTTGAATCAACACCTAACAGCTTCGTTTCTAAACTCCATTTCAATAGCCATTAAACGGGAGGATTTGATTCATCCTTTTGTTTCTGGAAATAAATTTAGAAAGCTGAAATATAATTTGCTCGAAGCTAAAAAGGAAAAATATGAAACGCTGCTTACCTTTGGAGGCGCTTTTTCAAATCACATTGCAGCAGTAGCTTACGCTGGCAAAGAAAATGGATTTAAAACAATCGGTATCATTCGTGGTGAAGAGCTCCAGGATAAAATAGCAGAAAATCCTACCTTGTTATTTGCCCAAAACTGTGGTATGAAATTTGAATTTATTTCAAGAGAAGCGTATCGGTCAAAAAGCGAAACGTTTTTTTTAGAAAATTTAAAACAGCAATTTGGCGATTTTTATCACATTCCAGAAGGTGGAACAAACGTACTCGCAATCCAAGGCTGTGAGGAAATACTAACCACAGAAGATGCTGAATTTGATTATATTTGTTGCTCCGTAGGAACAGGCGGAACTATTTCAGGAATTATCAATAGCGTTTTACCACATCAGAAAGTTTTAGGATTCCCTGCTTTAAAAGGTGATTTTTTGAATGAAGAAATTTGTAATTTTGTGCAGAATGACAAATGGGAGTTGATTACGGAATATCATTTTGGTGGGTACGCAAAAGTTAATGAAGAATTAATACAGTTTATTAATCAGTTTTATACCGAAAATAAAATTCTTTTGGACCCCATTTATACGGGTAAGATGGTTTTTGGCGTTCTAGATTTGATTCAGAAAAACTATTTCCATGCGGGATCAAAAATTTTATTAATTCACACTGGTGGACTTCAAGGGATTCAGGGAATGAATATGAAATTAAAAAACAAACATTTACCAACAATCAATAATAATGGTTAAAAAAATCCTACTAATCTTTGTACTACTCACTTTGATAGCTTGCAATGCTACAAAGCCAGTTATAGTTACAAAGAAGCCTCCTTTAAAACTCAAATCGGAGGCGGTACATACAATAAAAAAACCTGCATTATCCGGTAGTAGTAAAGAAATTATATCGATTGTTAAACCCGTAAAAAAGGAGGCTACTACTAGAGAAACAGAAGTAATTGTATCCACTTCAAAAACAGTAGTTACCAATGATGTGATTGTTTCCTATATTTCTAAATTTAAAGAAATTGCAATGGCTAATATGAGAAATTATGGAATTCCTGCTAGTATTATTTTGGCTCAAGGAATTTTAGAATCTGGCGCAGGAAGAGGAGATTTAGCGCTAAGTGCAAACAATCACTTTGGAATCAAATGTCATGAAAGTTGGACCGGAGAAAGCGTAAAACATGATGATGACTCAGATCAAGAGTGTTTTAGAAAATACAACAATCCGTCAGAATCATTTAAAGATCATGCCCTGTTTTTAACTGGACGCCCTAGATATTCTAAATTATTTGGGTTTACTAAAGGCGATTACAAGGCTTGGGCCAAAGGGCTGCGAACTGCAGGTTATGCTACAGATCCTAGATATCCAGACAAACTGATTTCTTATATTGAACGTTACAAATTAAATCAATATGACAAGCAGGTTTTGGATGATAATTATGTGGCAAAAGAAAAAGAAATGGTTGAAGAATTGACGGTTGAATCAAGGGAAATAGCATCAAGCGATTTGTTGTCCTATGTCGTTCAAAAAGGAGATACACTTTATTCCATTTCAAAAAAATTCGATTTAAAAGTAGAAGTTTTAAAAGAAAAAAATAAGCTGTCAGATAATACCCTTTCCATCGGACAAAGATTAGTTGTAAAATAAGTAAATAACAAAAATATATATTTCGTTACATGTTATATCAAAGAAGTAGCCAGCTTTTTGCTGCAGCAGAAAAAGTAATACCGGGAGGCGTAAATTCGCCTGTTCGAGCGTTTAGAGCAGTAGGAGGAACCCCAATTTTTGTAAAAAGTGCGAAAGGCGCTTATTTATTTGACGAAGATGGAAATCGATTGATAGACTATATCAATTCTTGGGGCCCAATGATCTTAGGTCATGCATACGAGCCTGTGGTACAAGCCGTGATCGAAAAGGCAAAATTAGGGACCTCATTTGGAATGCCAACCGAGTTAGAAACTCAAATTGCAGCTTTGGCGGTCGCCATGGTTCCGGGAATCGATAAAATTCGATTTGTAAATTCGGGTACCGAGGCTTGTATGAGCGCTATAAGACTAGCTCGTGGATATACTAAAAGAGATAAAATAATAAAATTTGCAGGTTGTTATCATGGTCACTCTGACTCGTTTTTAATTCAAGCGGGAAGTGGAGCAATAACATTTGGTTCACCAAACAGTCCCGGAGTTACAGCAGGAACTGCAAAGGATACTTTATTGGCACATTACAATGATTTAGACAGTGTAGCGACATTGATTCAAGCCAATAAAAATGAAATTGCTGCCATTATCGTTGAACCAGTAGCAGGAAACATGGGCTGTATTCCGCCAAATAAAGGATTTCTAGAAGGCTTACGCCAACTGTGTACAGATAACGATATTCTATTAATTTTTGATGAGGTAATGACCGGATTTAGATTAGCAGCCGGTGGTGTTCAGGAATTAGTCAATGTTACATCGGATATTGTCTGCTTTGGAAAAGTTATAGGTGGCGGATTACCAGTAGGCGCTTTTGCGGCACGCGCTGAAATAATGGATTATCTTGCTCCATTAGGTCCTGTTTATCAAGCAGGAACCCTTTCTGGAAATCCACTAGCTATGGCTGCAGGTTTAGCTATGTTACAAGCTTTAGACGCTGATCGAGAAATTTTTACTCGTTTAGCCGAGAAAACAGCATATTTAGCCTCAGGTATTGACAAAGTGCTTAGAGCAAACGATATCACTTTTACAATCAATACCATTGGATCAATGATTTCTATTCATTTTGATGCTACTCCTGTTGTTGATTTTCAAACAGCGGCTAAAGGCGACAATGAAATATTTAAGAAATTCTTTCATGGTTTATTGCAGGAAGGAATTTACATCGCTCCATCAGCTTATGAAACATGGTTTATTACTGATGCATTAACCTACGATGACTTAGATTTAACGATTCAAGCCATTGACAAAGTATCGAAGACATTATAAAATTAAAAAGACCCGAAAGGGTCTTTTTTATGATATGTGATGAAATAAGTTTAAAGAATGAACTTACTTTTTTCCATGCATTGTAGTTGGTTTTTGGTTTTTATGGTAGGCCACTCTTTTGTTCATACGTTGATTTTTTCGGTCTTTCATATCCTCCCATCTTTTAAATTGATCAGCAGAAAGTACTTTTTTCATTCTATCTTTCATCACGATTTGCTCGTCTAGTATTCGACTTTTTTTGGCAAACTTTTCATCAGCGGTGAGCTGTTTTTTAGTTGGATCATTGTTAGCTTTACGTTCTGTCATTCGAGCTTCTTTTTTACGGCCTTGCTCGGCAATGATTTTGCTCATCTCTTTTTGTTGAGTGGTTGTTAAATCCAAATCTAAAGTCATCTTTTTTAAGTGTAACTCATTTCTTTGTTGAGAGGTCATCTGATCCATTTGAGCTCTTTCAGTTCGCAATTTTTTTCCCTGTGCAAAGCTTGTCATTCCGATAAGGAATACTGCAGCGATAAGTACTTTTTTCATGGTTATTATTTTAGGAGTTATGGTAGTAAGATTAAAATGGCTCCACAAAGTTTAATCATTAACAAAATTTTATCGTTTAGTAATGTTATTTACTAAATCTACAAATCATCATCCCTGGCACTAAGATCTTCTTTGCTAGCACAGTTTATTAGGGCAGTTTGTAACCGAGTTTTCAACTGGAAATAAAATGATATTTAATTTTATCGGCCTGTATTAAAACCAAGCTTAAGTTATCCTCGTATATTTTTACGAACACAAAATTTAAAAACCATGAAAAACAGATCATTAAATTTAGGAACGGCCTCCATTTTAGGATTGGCATTGCTATCACTTACTACAATTTCTTGTAATAATGATGATACGAACGATATGATGTCTACAGCTACAGCGCCAGATGTAAATTTTACAGCATTAGCGAGTAATAACACGATTCTCACCTACAATGCTAAAAATTTAGCAACATCAACTTCAAGTACCGCAATTGTTGGTTTACCTACATCAGAAAATATTATAAGTATTGATTATAGACCTGCTACAGGGCAATTATATGGATTGGGTTCTTCAAGCAGACTTTATCTAATTAATGAAAAAAGTGGTGTAGCAACAGCTCTAGGTTCTGCCTCTTTTTCTCCTACACTTGCAAGTACTAATGCATCTCTAAATTTTAATCCTACAGTAGATAGAATACGTTTAGTAACTGATTCAGGCCAAAACTTAAGATTAAATCCTGAGCTTGGTACCGTTGTTGCTACTGATGGCGTAATTAATGGGGGATTAAATGCTAAAATTGGTGCATTAGCCTATACTAATAGTATGGCAGGTGCTTCTACAACTGTGCTGTTTGATATTGATTTTGAAAAAGATAAGCTTTATATGCAAAATCCACCTAATGACGGAACATTACAGCTAGTAGGTGATTTAGGAGTAAATTTTGAAGGAGTAGGAGATATGGATATTATGCCAGACAATACAACAGCTCTTGCGGTAACAAATAGTATTGGTATCCGCATTGGATCATACGGCAGCCCGGATGGACGACAGTTTATATAAAATGCTGGACATCCTGGACCGCAGGCATTTGAATGACGAAATGTATTTGCAGGCGAGTGCTTCGTTCTACAGAACAAAAGGCAATTTTACGCAGGCGATCACGCGCTATGACCGGTTGCGGAAAAAGGCGCCGAATCTGTTTTTGGCCTGGGTGAATACCCTGACGCTCCTGGATACCATGAAGCAATATCCTCGTTTGGCCGCCGTGGCGGATTCCATGACAGAAGTTTTTCCCAGCATGGTGCATCCCTATTATTACCTGGCTGCAG
>JAYTBZ010000129.1:0-9224 GCA_043736705.1 Flavobacterium sp.
CATTAACTGTACTGTTTTTGGTTGTAAATTTTTCCAGTTCTGAATAAATTGTGGGTTGTTTTTATACAAGAAATGGATGTCGACACCATTAGGTCCTTTGGCAACATCGTGAATATAATCCTTATCTGCTGCCCAAGTGAAATCATGAACCATTGGTGCATTGAAATGCCATGTTAGCGTTTTTGCTTTCTTTGGCACATTAACCACAACTCCTTGATCTTGGTAGCCAAAACCAATTTCATTTTTGTTTTGTAAGTAACCCGTACCGCCTAAAACGTAGTTTTTGTCGATCGTGATTTTTACGTCAAAATTTCCCCAAACACCGTGAAATTCTCTAGCAATATAGGGATCAGCATGCCAACCTTCAAAATCAAATTCGGCTAGTTTTGGATACCATTGTGCCATTGATAATTCTACACCCTCAGCATTATTTCGACCGGAGCGACGTATTTGAATCGGAACTTGACCATCAAAATCAAGTGTGAAGGTTGTTTTAGAATTAGGTAAAATTGGCTTTGCTAACGTCACCTCTAAAATAGTTCCAACTTCTTTTGCAACACTAGCTATACCGTCTTGTTTAAAATTAGTAATCCGCAAATAGCCCATTTCATTAGGCTTCAAATTCTTGATGCGGCTTTCTTTGATCTCCTTATCGCCTACTTTTATTTTTGAGACCATTCTGCCGTCTGGATCTTTGATGCTTTGAATTCTTGCATCCATTTCACTTCCCGGTTGAAAAGCATTATTAAAAAGATGGTAATATACTTTTCTTAATGTATCCGGCGAATTATTGGTGTATACCAATTCCTGCTTCCCTTTGTATTGGTAGGTCTTTAGATCCATAGAAACCTCCATTTTGTAATCTACATGCTGCTGCCAATAGGTATTGCTTTGCGCAAACAAACTCGAAAAACCTATCGTTAAAAACGAAAATAAAAATATTTTTTTCATATTTAGTTGAAATAAAAATGGAAGGACAAATTGTCCTTCCATGAATTAAATTTTAAAACTGTTACTTTTTAGACATTTTTTCAGCCATCAATAAAGCATTATAGGCATTTACAATTTTTCCTGATTTGGATAATGATACAAAAGAACGTTTGTCAGTTGCTTTTCCTCCAACGATTACATCGGTTGTGATGGCAACACCTGAATCCATTAAAATATATTTTACTTGCTTAGCAGTCAATTTCGGATAATAGGAACGAATCAAAGCAGCAACTCCAGCAGTGTTTGGCGCAGCCATTGATGTACCTTGTAAATATTGGTATTCGTTGTTTGGTGTGGTTGCATAGATTTTTACTCCTGGTGCAAAAACATCTACATTCAGCTTCCCGATGTTTGAAAAACGAGCCACAACTTTATCTCCGTATTCAAAGTTTAATGCTCCAATAGTAATTACATTATCTGCAAACTCTTTTACTTTATCCTCAGAATCATTCGGAAAATTTTCTGCATAATCAATGTCTTTGGCATCATTCCCAGCTGCGTGAACGATTAATACATCTTTTTTCTCTGCATATTTAATAGCGTCATACACCCATTGTGCGTGTGGAGAAAAACTTTTTCCAAAGCTTCCATTAATTACTTTGGCACCATTATCAACAGCATAACGAATCCCCAATGCAATGTCTTTATCGTACTCATCTCCATCTGGTACGGCACGTACGGTTAAAATTTGAACGTTGTTAGCAACTCCATCTCCACCTAGATTGTTATATCTAGACTGAGCCACAATTCCTGCAACGTGCGTTCCATGCAAAATTTCGTTTTTGTCCGGACCCATTACATTATTATTACCATATTTAGTATCCGTAATATCATTTGGATTATCACCCACAACTTTACGGTAATCTGTCTTTAGATTATCTCCATTAATAAGTGCAATTTGGTCGTCTAATTGTTTTTGAACCGCAACTTTTAAGTCTGCAATAGGCAAACCGTAAGAAAGCATTTGCTCCATAGCTGCTTTACTTTTTTGAATTGAAGCATCGCTGGACGTAATTGCCTTAACCTCTACAACTGTGTAAACTGGTTTGCCAAAGTACTTCGCTAAAACAGCATCGCTACTAGTAATGGTCTCAATCAATTGCTGTGAACGTGCTTTCCCATTGGCTGCATCAGCTACTTTTTTGTCATTTAATGCTTTTGCCTCAAGATAAATGGCTTCGCTTACTAAGCTTTTATCTTTTAAGATTCTTTCGTACTCCAAATTTTCTTTGGTACTATTTCCAAGGAAATTCCAACCGTGAACGTCATCTACATAACCATTCTTGTCGTCATCTATAGCGTTACCCGCTATTTCTTTGGCATTAGTCCAAAGAACTGATTTTAAATCTTCGTGTTCAATATCTACACCAGAATCTACAATTCCAACAATAACAGGTACGCCTTTTTTTCCTTTTAGCAATTCAGCGTATGCTTTGTCAACGCTCATTCCAGGAATTGTGTCTGTTACTATATCCATATGACTCCAACGTTTCAAATCGTTTTCGGCAAGTGGTGCTTTTTTCTTAATATTTAAAGGAGCTGATATTGCAGTAAAACTTGACGTACTGGCACCAGTTACTTGTTTTGCTGTTCCACATCCTACCAATGCTAAAAAAGCAAAAGCAGAAATGTAAATGGGTTTAATGGTATTCATTTGTTTGTTTTTATTAATTTTTGAAATATTGGACTAAAATAATTGATTTTATTGCAGAAATAGTGGTGATTAACACTATGTTAAGATTTGTTCGCATGTATAAACTTCCTTCAACCGAACGCCTTTTTCAGTATTTTGTACTGTTATAATCTCATTGTGTGCATCATGTTCTAAAAACAAGAAGTGATTATTATCGGCAGCGTCTTGCAGAAACTTTGCCTTTTCAGGCATAGTGAGTAAAGGCCTGGTATCATAGCCCATTACATATGGAACGGGAATATGTCCTGCTGTGGCCAATAAATCAGCGCAAAATACAATTGTTTTGTCCTTATATTTCAAACGCGGAATCATTTGTTTTTCGGTATGCCCATCAGCAAAGAAAATTCCAAAACCCAGTTCAGATTTTTCAAGAAAATCGCTTTCAGGTCTTTGAATAAAATGCAACTGCCCGCTTTCTTGCATTGGCAAAATATTTTCCGATAAAAAGGATGCTTTCTCTCTAACGTTTGGTTTTGTTGCCCATTGCCAATGATTTTCATTGGACCAGAATTTTGCATTTTTAAATGCTGGTTCGTATCCTGTTTTATCTTTATTCCATTGAATACTACCACCGCAATGGTCAAAATGCAAATGTGTCATAAAAACATCCGTCACATCATCCCGATGAAAACCGTATTTTGCTAAAGATTTGTCCATAGTATGAGTTCCCCAAAGTGAATAATAACCATAGAATTTTTCTGACTGTTTGTTTCCCATTCCGGTGTCTATCAAAATCAATTGGTTACCATCTTCAATTAATAAACAACGTGCTGCTATATCTATTAGATTGTTGGCATCAGCGGGATTGGTTTTATTCCAAATTGTTTTTGGAACCACTCCAAACATAGCTCCACCATCTAATTTAAAATTTCCAGTTTCTATGGGATATAATTTCATGACTTGTATTTGTTATGGACCTTAAAAGAGAGATTTATAAATAAAAATACCGTACAAGTTCAATTACATGTGCTTGCACTCTACTTTTTAAATGTAAACAAAGAAACTATTTTTTTAAATCCTCAAACAGTCTTTTTAGTTTTAAATTCTCTTTTATTTTATATTTCTCTTTTTGCACCATGTCTTTAGTCATTTTGATGCGCTCTTTTGTGACAGGATGTGAACTCAAAAATTCAGGAATTATAGTGTCACCCTCTTCTTGCAGCCTTTTAAACAAGCTTGTCATTCCTGTAGGGTTAACGTTATTTTTCATCATGATTTTAAATCCTTCTGTATCTGCTTCTTTTTCAAATTTTCTAGAAAATGATAAAGATTGCAAAGCATTAATATTGTCACCTAATACAGTCATAACTCCATTAGCATCTCCTAAAATTGCTGAAACAAATATATAACCTGATAAATTTCGGCACAACATTTTCATAGAATGCCTTTGATTTATGTGCGCAGCCTCATGACCTAACAGCGCTACTAACTCCTCATAGCTTTTCATTTTTTCTAAAATTCCAGTGTATACCACTACTGTTCCGTTAGGCAAAGCAAAGGCGTTCACAACATCTTCATCAACAACTTTAAACAGTAATTTTTTATTGTTATTGAGTTGCAATTCACGAGCAAAAAGCATTAGTTGTTTTGATTTTGCATCGTTACTATTAATCAAGAATGTGTTTTCTATAAGAAATGTGTTACCTAGTTTATCATCATAACTTTCTGGTATAAGAAAAACTGATTTCTCACCCACCCACGGAATTGCAAACACATAACACATGGCTATAATTGCTAATAAAGAAACCGCAATGAGCAAATGCGTCTTTAAACTTTTGGTTACTAATTTTTCATACCAACTTAGATATCCGTTGTTTTTTCTATAAGTTAGTACTTTTTCAATAAACTGCTGATCCGTAATCTTAACGTAAAAAACGGTGTCTTGATTTGTGTATTTTATCTGTAAATCCGTACCAATGGTTTCAAAAACAACATCTTTTAGAAACCATTTATTCCCAGTATTGTCATTTCCTTCAAAAGTAAAACAAGCTGCATGTTCATTAAAAAAAAGTTGAACCTGTTGCGGCAATGATGATTTACCATCATAATATGTAGCTGTACAAGAATTACTCATTATTAAACAATAAAGTCAACATCTAAAAAATCAGAAACATCATCTCCAGTAGCATCCTTAAAGTTTACTTCTGTTTGCTGCAACGTATCTAAATCTATATTTCCTTCCAATTCAATGTGGTCAAATATAAATTTCATCGTGCGCGTAACAACCCAAGCATAACCTAAACCTAAAGTTAAAATTATCATTAAAAAATTTACAATTATCAAACCCATAAAATCACTACCTGTAGCTGTTGAAGTAAATGATATTTGCTTATCCTCTTTGTGTAGTAATAAATTATCAACATAGTACTCAAAAATATCTTTTTGCCACCAGAATGAATAAATACCTAAGGTAAAAACACTTAAAAAATATCCTTTTAAATTCATGACCAAATAATCCGCACCGTCACCATTATAATTCAATTCGGCATCACCAAAACGAATATTACTCAATACGTAATTCCGAAGGTTTATCGTGAACCAGGAACCATAAATTCCAAAAGATATGATGGTGAAAAAAATCCACTTAAAAAAAAGTTTAATAAATTCGTTTCGATCTCCTCTGTAACCAAAACGTACACCGCGCCATGAAGTTCTTGACATTCTGTACCTGTAAGATCCGTGAATTGCTAATGGCATAATAGCTATCACTGTCAAATAAAATAATATCATCCCTACTGCAGGCATATCTAAGTATAAGAAAAGACCTAAAATTGCAAACAAGATTGCAAATAATGCAATGACTTTTATAAAACCTTTAAACATTTCTTTTCCAGTACCATGAAAAGCAAAGGGATCACCATTAAGTGTGGTTTGTCCTAGAATGAACTGCAAGTTTTTAGCTTTCGCCCAAGGGTAATAAATCCCTAAAGTTAAGGTAGTCAAAAGCCAGTTGACCATGATAATGCCAAAATAAGCTTCTCCTTTTCCTTTAAAATCTAATTTATAATCCATTTTTGTAGGTACTAATTCTTCCATAAATTTTTTAATTTCTTGTTTAACGATTTTTTGTAAGTTATAAGGGGTTAAAAGTATGTTATTATTTCCTAAACAGTCCCATAAGTTATTTCTATTTTTGCATTCGTTATAAAAATGTTATCGGTTGCAAAAAAAACATATTATGCACTATCTTTGTGCTTAATTTAGACAAAATCAATATAGACCATGATAAAAGTTTCTGATACTGCCAAAAAGAAAATTATCAACTTGATGCAAGATGATGGTTTTAATGCCGCAACAGACTATGTACGCGTTGGTGTAAAAAGCGGTGGTTGCTCCGGCTTGTCATATGATTTAAAATTTGACAAAAACAAGGGAGACGATGATAAAATATTCATTGACAATGATATAACTATAGCTGTTGAAAAAAAATCATTCCTTTACTTAGCAGGTACAATTCTAGAATTCTCAGGCGGATTAAACGGGAAAGGATTTGTTTTTAATAATCCAAATGCAACCAGAACATGTGGTTGCGGAGAATCATTTTCATTATAGTCGAATGTCAAAGGTCATGAAGTCGAAAGACTTGTAATGACTTCAAGAATTTGGACTTTAAAACTTTAAGACAAAAAATATGTCAAAATATACAGAAGACGACTTAAAAATCGAACTCGAAAATAAAGAATACGAATACGGATTTTATACTGAGCTGGAAGCGGAGACGTTTCCTATTGGTTTAAACGAAGATATCGTTCGTGCTATTTCGCACAAAAAAGGAGAACCACAATGGATGACCGATTGGCGCCTTGAGGCTTTTCGTGCTTGGGAGCAAATGATTGAACCGGAATGGGCTAATGTGAGCTATACCAAACCTGATTTTCAGGCTATTTCCTATTATTCCGCTCCAAAGGCAGTTGACCCTAATAAAACATTAGACGATGTAGATCCGGAACTTTTAGAAATGTATAAAAAGCTAGGCATCTCCGTTGATGAACAAAAGATGATGAACAATGTGGCGATGGATATCGTAGTCGATTCTGTTTCTGTAGCAACTACTTTCAAGAAAACATTGGGCGAGAAAGGAATTATTTTTATGAGTATTTCTGAAGCGATTAAGGAGCACCCAGAATTAGTACGCAAGTATTTAGGCACCGTAATTCCACAAAAAGACAACTATTATGCAGCATTAAACTCGGCTGTTTTCTCTGATGGTTCTTTCTGTTATATTCCAAAAGGCGTTCGTTGCCCAATGGAACTTTCAACTTATTTTAGAATCAATCAAGCTGGAACAGGACAATTTGAAAGAACCTTACTAGTTGCTGATGAAGGCAGTTATGTATCGTACTTAGAAGGTTGTACGGCTCCAAGCAGAGATGAAAATCAATTACACGCTGCAGTGGTAGAATTAATTGCACTTGATGATGCCGAAATAAAATATTCAACCGTACAAAACTGGTACCCAGGAAATAAAGAAGGAAAAGGTGGTGTTTACAATTTTGTGACCAAAAGAGGAATTTGCGAGAAAAACGCAAAAATATCATGGACACAAGTGGAGACAGGTTCCGCTATTACCTGGAAATATCCATCAGTGATATTAAAAGGAGACCATTCAACGGGAGAATTTTATTCGATTGCAGTAACTAATAATTTCCAACAAGCGGATACCGGAACTAAAATGATCCATTTAGGAAAAAATACTAAATCAACGATTATTTCCAAGGGAATTTCTGCCGGAAGATCACAAAATAGTTATAGAGGTTTGGTACGCATTTCACCAAACGCAGATAACGCAAGGAATTTTTCACAATGCGACTCCTTGTTGATGGGGAATAACTGCGGCGCACATACTTTTCCTTACATCGAAAGTAAAAATCCATCTGCAAAAATTGAACACGAAGCTACGACGAGTAAAATTGGCGAAGACCAAGTTTTTTATTGCAACCAACGCGGAATCCCAACAGAAAAAGCCATTGCGCTTATCGTAAACGGATTCAGCAAAGAGGTTTTGAATAAACTACCGATGGAATTTGCGGTGGAAGCACAAAAATTATTAGAAATTTCGCTAGAAGGAAGTGTTGGATAATTTGAATATGGAAAACAAGAAAGTTATTATTGTCGGTTCTTCCAGAAGCAATGGAAATACTTCAAAAATAGTTGATAAAATTTCCACACAAATAAATGCTGATGTTATTGATTTAAGAAATTATTCTATTTCTTATTATGATTATGAAAGTGAAAATAGCACCGATGATTTTTTGCCTTTAATAACTTCAATTATTAAAAAATACGATACGCTCGTTTTTGCAACACCTGTTTACTGGTATGCAATGAGTGGAATTATGAAAGTATTTTTTGACCGCTTTTCTGATTTAATCAGAATTGAAAAAGAATTAGGTCGAAAATTAAGAGGTAAGAATATGTTTGTGATTTCAAATTCTGATGAAGATCAATTGGATTATGATTTTTATTTACCCTTTCGATTATCAGCAGACTATTTAGGAATAAAATATTTAGGAGAAAAGCATTTGTCCTATCAAACAATAAAAGACCAAGAACACATCAATAGTATTTTAGAATAAAAGAGAATTTAAATCCTTTTAAAATTAAAAAAATAAATGTTAAGTATAAAAAACCTTCACGCCTCTATTGGGGATAAAGAAATATTAAAAGGGATAAACCTTGAAGTAAAAGCAGGAGAAGTTCATGCTATAATGGGACCAAACGGTGCTGGAAAAAGTACGCTTGCTTCTATCATTGCAGGAAACGAAAATTACGAAGTGACTCAAGGTGAGATTAGTTTAGACGGTGAAGATCTCGCTGAGTTAGCGCCAGAGGAAAGAGCACACAAAGGTGTATTTCTTTCTTTTCAATATCCGGTGGAAATCCCTGGAGTTTCGGTAACAAACTTCATGAGAACAGCCATCAATGAAACACGTAAAGCAAATGGTCTGGAGGAAATGCCGGCTAACGAAATGCTGAAAGTAATTCGTGAAAAATCAGAATTATTAGAAATCGACCGTAAGTTTTTGTCTCGTTCTCTAAACGAAGGTTTTTCTGGAGGGGAGAAAAAACGAAACGAAATTTTCCAAATGGCAATGCTCGAACCTAAATTAGCTATTCTTGATGAAACCGATTCTGGATTGGATATCGATGCCTTGCGTATTGTTGCAAATGGTGTTAATAAACTTAAAAGCGATAAAAATGCCATCGTTGTCATTACGCACTACCAACGTTTGCTAGATTATATTGTTCCTGATTTTGTTCACGTTTTATACAACGGAAAAATTGTAAAATCCGGTGGAAAAGAACTGGCACACGAGCTAGAGGAAAAAGGATACGATTGGATCAAACAAGAACAAGAAGCTTAAAATTTTGTTTGAAGTTTAAAGTTTAAAGTTGCCTCTAGATAACTTTAAACTTTTAAACCTTAAACTTTAAACAATATAAAAATGGAATTAAAAGAAAAATTAATCTCGTCGTTTATGGCTTTTGAGGAGCGCATCGATGTTCATGCTGAACTTCACGATGTACGCACAGCAGCACT
>JAYTBZ010000130.1:0-4144 GCA_043736705.1 Flavobacterium sp.
TTTACAAGACATTCAAGTTCACCCAGTGTCTGACAAGATTTTACACATTGACTTCTTTCAAATCTTTGATGACAAAGAAATCACTATGGAAGTTCCAGTTAAAATCATTGGTAACTCGAAAGGAGTTATGGCAGGTGGAGATTTACGTTTAAATACTCGTAAATTAAAAGTGAGAGCTTTACCAAAAGATCTTCCAGATTTTGTTGAAGCTGACATCACGCCACTTGACATGGGTAACAAATTGTACGTTACTAAAGTGCCGACACCAAACTTCAAAATCATGCACCCAGACAACACTGTTATTTGTCAAGTGAAGATTTCTCGTGCGGCTATGAAAGCAGCTCAAGAAGCAGCAAAAGCAGCAAAAGCACCTGCAAAAGGAAAGAAAAAATAATATTTTTTCAAATATTCAAGAAAGCGTCAGTTCTACAACTGGCGCTTTTTTTATGCGCATAATTTTTTGTAATGGCAAAGCACGAAGCAAACTTATTATCCCATTTCTTAGTATTAGGAGCACCAATATCTCAATACAAAACACGACTCCTCCTGCTGTCCGTTGTATCTTTTTTTATCTACCCTGTTCGGGTAAATAAAAAAAGGATGCCACTTCCATCAGGGCTATCCAAAAATAGTATGTTCTCAATCACGATTTTCTAAAAATGTAATAGTCCAACTATTCGAATTAAGTTTACTTTTGCAGCATGATAAAATGGATAAACAAACTGTTTTCAATTGAAAAAGCAGAAGATAAAATACCCAATATGAAGAAATTTTTAATCGTAGGACTAGGCAATATCGGTGCAGAATACGTAAATACAAGACACAACATCGGTTTTAAAATAGTTGATTTTTTAGCAAAGAAAGAGAATGTAACTTTTGAAACCGTAAAACTAGGTGCACTAGCTAAATACACATTCAAAGGAAGAACTTTCTTCTTGTTAAAACCCAACACTTACATGAACTTAAGCGGTAAAGCCGTTCAATACTGGATGGATAAGGAAAACATACCATTAGAAAATATTTTTATCATTACAGATGATTTAAACCTTTCTTTTGGAACAGTTCGGATCAAACCAAAAGGAAGTGATGGCGGACATAACGGCTTAAAAAATATAAATCTTGTCCTAAATACACAAAATTATACGAGATTTCGTTTTGGAATCAGTGATGAATTCAAAAAAGGAAAACAAGTCGATTATGTTCTTGGCGAATGGGATGACACAGAAAAACTGGCACTACCAGAACGATTAGAACTGGCTTCAGAGATCATACAATCATTTGGAACAGCTGGTTTAGAAAACACAATGACTACTTATAATGGAAAATAAAACCATTACTTTTCTGTATACCAGCAAAATGGACTTTGAATTAATTTGTATTAGACCGTAATAATAATTAAATTTAGAGCATCATTGAATGATTTATAGGAAAATACCACTTTATACCCCAAATTGTAAAAGCAATTAAAAAACGATACCATGAAAAAAATTACTTTCATACTACTACTTTGCCTATTTTTTTCAGCTCATAATTCGTTTGCGCAAGTAAACAACACTACTGAAGTTTCCCTTTTTGGTAAGAACAAAGTTATCAAAACTGGCTCCGTAATTCGTTGTGCTAGTACGGAATATGAAGAATACTTAAAATCTAAAAATCCAACTAGATTATCAAATTCAGAATTTGAAAAATGGATTACTCCAAAAATTGCCCTTGAAGAAGAAAAAAGGAAAAATTCATCAAAAGGCTCTAGAGTCAATGCCGTTATCACAATTCCAGTAGTAGTGCATGTTATTCATAACGGTGATGCAATAGGTACAGATGAAAATATTTTTGATGAGCAAGTAATTTCGCAAATAAAAGTCTTAAATGAGGATTTCAGGAAAAAATCAGGAACACCCGGCTTTAACACAAATCCTGTGGGAGCAGATGTTGAGATAGAATTTGCTTTAGCAAAAAGAGACCCCTCTGGAGTTTTAACAAATGGCATTGACCGCGTAGACTTAGAACAAGCAAGCTGGTCAACAGATGATATAGACACTATGGTAAAACCATTAACTGTTTGGAATCCTGACAAGTACTTAAATATTTGGGTCATTAAATTTGCAACCAGCTCCCTTTTAGGCTATGCACAATTTCCAAGTAACTCAACCCTAACTGGTATTAATGTAAATGGAGGCCCAGCTAGTACTGATGGCGTTGTAATTGGTTATACTTTTTTTGGTTCATCCTCCTATTTTCCTGGCGGCATCTATACAGCTCCATATAACGCCGGCAGAACTACATCCCATGAAGTTGGTCATTGGTTAGGATTACGCCATATTTGGGGAGATGGAGACTGCACAGCAACTGATTTTTGTGCAGATACTCCAAATGCGGGTCAAGAAAACTATGGCTGCCCCACAAATACTGATTCCTGTATAGCTTCTCCAGGGTTAGATATGATTGAAAATTACATGGATTATACTGATGACGCCTGTATGAACATTTTTACAGCCGATCAAAAAAACAGAATGATCACCGTTATGAATAATTCTGCACGAAGAGCTTCATTAAAAAATTCAGACGCACTGACACCTGGAATTCTGCTTACAAATGATGCATCGACACTAGTTATTAATTTAAACATTAACTGTAGCAAAACATTTTCGCCACGAATAAAAATAACAAATAAAGGAACTGCTACTTTAACACAAGCTTCAATTCGATATGGAGTTGATAACCAAAATTTACAAACATTCAACTGGACTGGCACGTTGTCCAATAATCAATCCCAAAACATTACATTGAGTAGCATCACATCTACTGTAGGAGTCCATAATTTTAGCTCCACAATACTAACTACAAACGGCACAACAGATCAAAACACTGCTAACAACAGTAGCACTATTGATTTTGAACTTTTAAATACTGTAAACTATACCTCGAATACCGTAAACTTTGCACTCCAACAAGACTACTACGGAAAAGAGACTACTTGGGAATTAAAAAATACTGCAGGTGTTGTTTTATATAAAGGTGGGCCATTTACAAATAATACAACTGAGACAGGCCCACTTCCTACTTTAATAACTGAAACCTTTAACCTTTCTAGTAATGATTGTTATACATTCTCTATATATGATAGCGGAGGCGATGGCATCTGTTGTGATTACGGGGCAGGATCCTATTCTTTAAAAACACCTTCTGGAGACATAATCGTTTCCGGTGGGCAATTCACGGGATCAGAAATAACAAAATTTAGTATTAACTCATTAGCAACAAATGAATTCGAAGGTGAAAGTTCCGTTTATCTGTATCCTAACCCTACAGCAAATCTATTACAAATTGCTGTTGAAAATAAATTAGAAATGCCTGAGAACTATACCATCATAAATACATTAGGCCAAATTATAAAAGCTGAAAAAATAGACTCAGAGGCTGACCTTAGCATCAATGTTTCCAATCTAACACAAGGTATTTATTTTTTAAAACTATCAAAAAATCAATCCCAAACAAAAACAATTAGGTTTGTTAAAAAATAAATAGACTAAAATGAACTAAAAAAGGATTGAAGTTTTCAATCCTTTTTTAGTTTTATCAAATGGATACCTTAAATTTGTACCATTATAAAACACTTGCTTTGAAGATTTTCCACACTATAAACGATTTCAACTCCACAAAAAAAACAATATTGACCTTAGGCACTTTTGATGGAGTACATATTGGGCATAAAAAAATATTAAAAAAAATAACCAAAAATACGGAAAATCAAAAATACGAAAGTTTGGTTCTAACTTTTTTTCCGCATCCTAGAATGGTACTTCAAGAACATTCTGATATTAAATTGCTCAACACAATTAACGAAAAAATAGATTTGTTAGAACAAATTGGTATAGAAAATCTAGTTATACATCCATTTGACGAAGCATTTTCGAGACTAACCGCTGAAGAATTTGTACGTAGCATATTGGTAGACCGCTTTCACATCCAGAAAATAATTATTGGACACGATCACAGATTTGGAAGAAATAGAACAGCAAATATTGATGATCTTATTGCCTATGGCAAAGAATATGGTTTTGAAGTAGAACAAATATCCGTTCAAGAAATAAATGATATTTCTGTGAGTTCTACAAAAATCAGAAATGCTTTGGTTGCCGGCGAT
>JAYTBZ010000131.1:0-9189 GCA_043736705.1 Flavobacterium sp.
TGAACTTCAGATAAAACGGGATTTAAAATGAAAACAGTTTCATAATGATTCATAAATATATATTTATTTGTTATTTGGGTGCAAAAGTAATCAATAAAATTTAGAAAACAAGTTCAATTTGACTTTATTCGATGTAAGGCAAAAAAATCCGCTTAATTGAACACAGGTAAGTGAAAAAGTAATATATTTACTTGGTCGAAACTAAAATTCAAAATTATGAAACTAAACTGTGTTGTAGTAGATGATAGTTCTATACAAAGAATGATTATCGCAAAATTAGTTAATAATCATCAAAATCTGAATTTAATTGGTGATTTTTCAAATGCAATTGAAGCCAGAAGTTGTATGTCCATTCACAATGTTGATCTTATTTTCTTAGATATTGAGATGCCTGTTATTAACGGTTTTGATTTCTTAGATGGACTAAAAATTAAACCCCAAATTGTTTTTATTACTTCAAAAGCAGAGTATGCTATGAAAGCTTTTGATTACGATGCTACTGACTACCTGCAAAAACCAATTGCAATCGATCGGTTCAACGCATCAGTAAAAAGAGCTATTGATTTGCATTTGTTAAAGAAAGAAAATAAAGAAGAAGAAGGGGAACATATTTTTATAAAAAGTAATTTAAAAAAATTAAAAATATTCACTTCTAAAATAAAATGGATTGAAGCATTTGGTGACTATGTGAGAGTTGTAACCGAGGACGATAGTAATCTTGTACTTTCTACCATGAAAGCTTTTGAAAACGATTTATCAAAAGAAAAATTTGTTCGCGTTCATAAATCATATATTATTAATATTGATAAAGTAGAACGATTTAACAGTAAGTTTGCTGAAATTGGTGTAACTAAAATACCATTAAGCCGGCATAAAAAAGAAGATTTAATAAAAGCGCTTGCCGTTTCTTAAGCAGCCATATTTAATAAAAATCTACATTTAATGTAACATTTATGGCTCTATATTGAGCTACTGCCTCAAAACTATTCAATATTTTTTGAATAGTTTTTTTTGTGGTTACTATCGATATATTTTGTGGAATTTTAATGATGATTGTTCGTATGTATTCGTTTCTAATTCGGCTTATTGCTGGCTCTTCAGGTCCCAATACGGGCATATTTAAATTTTGACTTAATACTTGATACAACCACATTGAGCCTTCTTTTAATTTATCAAAATCACGCTGTTTCAAGGTGAGCTTTATAATCCTAAAATACGGCGGATATTTATAAATCTGCCGGTCATAAAGTTGCTCCTTGTACATTCCTATATAATCCGTATTGGTAACTTGCTGAATAGTATTGTGGCCGGGATTATAGGTTTGAATCACTACTTTCCCCTGTTTAGCGGCGCGTCCTGCTCTTCCTGCAACTTGTGTCATCATTTGAAAACTTCTTTCAAATGCTCTAAAATCTGGATGGTACAACATATTGTCAGCATTCATAATTCCAACCAAACTAACATTATCAAAATCCAATCCCTTAGCAAGCATTTGGGTACCTACTAAAATATCCATTTCCCTATTCTTAAAACTGTCAATTATTTTTTCGAAACCAAATTTGCCTCTAGTTGTATCTTGATCCATCCTCCCAATTTTTGCGTTAGGGAAAATAGTGACCAATTCTTGCTCTATTTGCTCCGTTCCAAAGCCTTTTGTAGTTAAATCGACACTAGAACAAGCTTGACAATTCGTAGGTTTTGCCATGGTAAATCCGCAATAATGACACCGCAATTGATTTTTATGTTTATGATACGTTAAACTTACATCGCATTGCTGGCATTGTGGCACGTGACCGCAAGTAAGACATTCAATAATTGGAGAATAGCCCCGTCGGTTTTGAAATAAAATCACTTGCTCTCCTAATGACAATGCAGTATTTATTTCTGCAATTAAAACATCACTAAAGTGTCCTGTCATTTTTTTACGAAAGTATTTATCTTTTAAATCTACCAATTCAATAGTAGGCATCATTACGTTTCCAAAACGTTCCGAAATTTCCACCAGACCAAATTTATCTGATTTGGCATTAAAATAGGTTTCAATACTTGGCGTAGCCGAACCCAATAGTACTTTTGCTTGATGCGATTGCGCCAAAACAATAGCAGCATCTCTTGCATGATAACGAGGTGCGGGATCAACTTGTTTAAAAGTTTGTTCGTGTTCCTCATCAACAATTATAAATCCGAGATTGTAAAAAGGTAAAAATAAAGACGACCTTGCTCCAATTACTACTTGTGCTTTCTCAGAATTGATTAGTACTTGGTTCCAAACTTCAACCCGTTCGTTATTGCTATATTTAGAATGAAAAACAGCTACTTTATTTCCAAAATAAGTTCGCAATCGGCCAACCAACTGAGTTGTTAAAGCAATTTCTGGCAACAAATACAAAATTTGTTTTCCAGTTTGTAAATATTCTTCGATTAACTTGATATAAATTTCTGTTTTTCCGCTCGAGGTTACACCGTGCAATAAACAAACTTCTTTTTGAATAAAACTCGCTTTGATTGCTTCAAAAGCTTTTTGTTGAGCCGTACTGAGTTGTAATTGATCTTCCCTAATTTTTCCGTTAAAATGTACTCGATCTTCTTGAATAAAAAAATCTTCGAATATTTCTTTTTCAATTAATGCTTTAACGATGGCTGCAGAAGAATTTGCTGTTTCTATAAGTTTTTTTACCGTGATTGGTTTAGCTCTGCTCCGTTCGGTTTCGCCTCGGGTCTTTTCGGCAGCAGTTAATTGAAAATATTGTAGTACAATTTCTTTTTGTTTACTGGCACTTTTAAGGTATTCTAACAAATCACCTAATCCTGCATTTGATTCATATTTAGAATGCAAACGCACATAACGCACTACTTTCGGTTTGTACGTTTCTTGAATTTCCTCCTGCAATACAACTAAATTTTTATCAATCAATTTTTGAATAACAGGAAAGATATTTTTCTTGTTCAAAATAGAAATAATATCTAGAACTTTTAGAGCACTTTGCTGCTGCAAAGCCTCGTAAACTAAAAATTCATCATCAGAAAGCAGACTAGTATCTGCAATAGTATTCGTTTTTTGAGAAATTACAGTTTCACTTTCCAGCAAAAGCGCACTGGGTATGGCTCCACGATACACATCGCCAATGGAGCACATATAATAAGAAGCAATCCATTTCCAATGTGCGATTTGTATTTTAGTAACGATTGGTTGTTCATCTAAAATTTGATGAATTTCCTTCGCTTCGTAAAAAGCTGGTTTGTTTTGATGTATTTCAATAACTAATGCCGTATAAATTTTACTTTTACCAAAAGGAACTGCTAGCCGCATTCCAATTTTTATAAAGTGAAATTCTGCTTCAGAGACGCTATAAGTAAAGGTTTTAGCTAGTGAAAGTGGTAAAATTACATCAACGAAATACATTTATACTTTAGTATTAGTTATAAATTTCTAGTAGTTATAATGCTTTGCATCAATACCTCGATATTTATAATTATTTTACCCTATTCCAGATTTGTGTTCTTCCAAATAAGGACACACCAATATAACCGCGGACTTTTAATTTGTCATTTCCTTCAAGCGCTAGAAAACATTTGTATAATTTTCCTGTTGTTGGATCTAAAATTTTTCCATCATTATACTCTTTGCCGTCTTTTTTGAGTCCTTTGATAATAACGAGTCCTATTACTGGTTTGTTTTTTTCCTCGCCAGAGCATGCAGTACATAAACTTTTTCTCTTTTCAGTATCTACAATATCTACAATTTTGCCATAGATTTTACCAGAACGCTCGTAAATTTCCACAATTGATTTTGCTTTACCTGTTTGGTCATCTATTGTCTTCCATTTACCAATTACACTGTGGCTTTGAGCATAGAAAGCTATCGAAATAAATAAAGCGAGAATTGTTATAATGTTTTTCATTTTTTAATTTTTAGTCCTAATTCTAGTAAAAATATTTTTAGCTGTTTCTCTAAATGTTGGTACTATTTAAAAGTATGCTTGAGTCGAGATCAGGAAATTGCTTCTTATTAAAAAGCCATTTTTAATTTTAATAATTTATTTATTTTTAACCTTTAATTTATTTACTGTTGCATTCAATTCAAAACCCAAAAGTAAAATCATGCAATTAATCCAAATGTAAAACATCAAAATCAATAATGTCCCTATAGAACCATATAATTCATTGTATTTTGAAAATTTTATAACCCATATCCCAAAAGCATACGAATCTAAAAGTATCAATATAGTTGTAAACACAGAACCTATTGATATAAAAGCTCTGTTTTTATCGTGTTTTGTGCCAAATTTGAACAACACAGATGTTGTTATTAAAATCATCAAAATAACAAATGCGTAACGTCCTAAGACAATAAGTTGTACTTGATCACTAAATACCGTTTTTTGAATAAGCACTTCAAAAACAACAATTATAGATACGGTAACTATAAGCAAAAGTGACAATAATAACGACATTCCTAGTGCTACTACATACTGTCGAATAAAACCTCTTTTAATTAGAACGTGCCTAGAAGTTTCAAAACCACCTAAAATTCCGTTTAATCCATTTGCCATTAAAAATATAGATAATATAAACCCAGAAGACAACAAACCGGAGTCACTATTGTTTAAAATATCACTTATGATTTTATAAATTGCATCATACGTATTGGGAGGAACACCATCTTTTACAAACAACAAAAAGTCTTCCTGAAAGCCTACAATAGGTATAAACGGAATAAGGTTTAAAATAAATAACGCAAAGGGAAATAAAGCCATAAAGAAGCTAAATGCAATGGCACTAGCATGATAAGTCAATGCGCTTTCTACGATTCCAAGCCCATATAATTCCAACAAATCATACAACGATAAACCTTGCAACCACGGAAGCTCGACCTTTTTTAGAGCATTTACTAAATTCCGGATAATTGGAATTCTTTGCAATTTAATTTCTATTTCTGTACTCATATCGCTTTTAAGCTCAAATCCATGTTGTAAATAGAATGTGTTAAAGCTCCTGAAGAAATGTAATCTACACCACATTCTGCATAATTACGAATGGTATTCTCATTAATATTTCCAGAAGATTCAGTCAGGCACCTATCTCCTATCAAAGCTACTGCTTTTTTAGTATCTTCAAAATTAAAATTATCAATTAAAATTCTATAAACACCTTCATTCTCTAATATTTCCGCAATTTCATCGAGATTTCTTGCTTCGACTATGATTTTTAAATCCAGATTATTTGCTGTTAAAAAAGCTTTAGTTTTGGTAATGGCCAACGTTATACCTCCGGCAAAATCATTGTGATTGTCTTTTAGCATAATCATATCATACAAAGCAAACCGATGATTCTCACCACCACCAATTTTTACAGCCCATTTTTCACACGCTCTAAATCCAGGTGTTGTTTTGCGTGTATCAAGAATTTTAACTTTTGTTCCTTCTACCAATCGAACATATTCTTTTGTTTTAGTAGCTATAGCCGACATTCTTTGCATGGAATTGAGAACTACTCGTTCTGCTTTCAAGATCGATTGCGAACTTCCAGAAACATGAAAAACGACATCTCCTTTTTTTACCAGAGTTCCGTCTTCAATAAAAATTTCTATTTGCAAATTAGGGTCAACAAATTCAAAGATCATTTTGGCAAAAGCTACACCTGCTATAATACCATTCTCTTTAACCAATAACTTTGCTCTCCCCTTTGCTGTCGATGGAATACAAGCCAAAGAACTAAAATCACCTGGGCCCACATCTTCCCGAATGGCATTTTGTATCACTAAATTTAACTCATTTTTGAACTGTATATCGCTAATCATTTTACAAGAAATTTATAGTGTGCTAAAGTATGATATATTTAGTGGATTTGAAATATGTATGCTTGGTTCTTTAAAAAATGAGGTAATTATATATCTAGCAACTGAGAATCGTTAGTATAGGAATGATTAAAACTATTATTCTTAATCATACAATCAAATTCACTTTCTTGAGCTGTATTAAAATCAATTATTCTATGGAGCAATTTATTATTTAAATCCTTATATTTGATTTTATAACCAAAAAACTAAGTATGAAATCCTTCTTAACACTTCTTTTTGCAGCATCCATTGTATTAACTTCATGTAAAAAAGAAACGGAAGCGCAAAATAGCGCAACTCCTACAAACGTGGTTCCCTTTACTGAAGTTGGTAAGCAAATGAAAAATGAAGCTGTAACAAATCAGGCACAACAACCAACAAACACGGTAAATTCAACGAATACATTGACTTCAACTTCTACTAAAGTAGCAGATGGAAAAAATCCTGCACATGGACAACCATTACATCGATGCGATATTCCTGTAGGCGCACCTTTGAATTCTCCACCAGCCACAACAACTACTAAACCAGTAGTTCAACAACAAACACAGTCAGTAAGTGTTCCTATTGTAGTACCAGCAGCACCTGCGGTTGCAACAACGCTAACTCCAGAAGGTATGAATCCACCACATGGTCAAACAAACCATCGATGTGATATTGCGGTAGGTGCGCCCTTACCTAAATCATAAATTTATATAAAACTAAACTAATGCTTCCTCTTGTGATCTTTGATTTTGATTTAAAAAGTAATCTGGAAAACTGGAAAATCCTCAATGATTCTGTCATGGGAGGTATTTCCAAAAGCAAATTTTATATCAACTCTAACGGAGAGGGAAATTTTGAAGGTGCCATTTCTCTTGAAAATAACGGCGGTTTTTGTGCAGTAAAATATGTTTTTGAACCAATTAAATTAGTAAGAACTACATATTTTTCGATTCGTATTAAAGGCGATGGAAATACCTATCAATTTCGAGTGAAGTCCAATAAAAATGATTCCCATTCTTATGTATTTCCCTTTAAAACAGATACTAATTGGCAAACGATTAAAATTCCATTTTCAAAATTATATCCAGTATTTAGAGGCCAAACATTAGACTTACCTAATTTTGAAAGTACAAATGTGTCAGAAATCACTTTTTTAATTGGTAACAAAAAAGAAGAGTCCTTTCAATTGTTAATTGATACTATTGTTGTAGAATAAAGGATAAATCCAAATAAAATCTTTTCATTTAAAAAAACGCGGAAATTCCTTATATTTGCGATTCTGAAACACAACGAACATGAACATCAAATTGATTGCTATTGGTAAAACTGATAACAAATCCCTTCAATCATTGATTGATGATTATACCAAGCGTTTGTCGTTTTACATCAAGTTCGATTTAGATATCATTCCTGACATCAAGAACGTAAAAAACTTATCGGAAAGTCAACAAAAAGAGAAAGAAGGCGAATTGATTTTAGCTAAAATTACGCAAACAGATCAACTCATTTTATTAGACGAAAACGGAAAAAATTTCTCAAGTTTAGGTTTTTCAGAGGAATTACAAAAGAAAATGAACTCCGGAGTAAAGACCTTAGTTTTTGTAATAGGCGGCCCTTATGGCTTTTCGGATACTGTTTATGCAAAAGCTCAAGGAAAAATATCATTGTCTTTAATGACGTTTTCGCATCAAATGGTGCGGTTATTTTTCATCGAACAATTGTACCGCGGCTTCACAATTTTGAGAAACGAACCGTATCACCATCAGTAATTATTTCGTTTGAAGTCTTCTTTGTTTAAAGTTTGAGGTTTAGTATATAAATTCTCGATTACTTTTCATTTGTACTTTTAAACTTTCAATATAAATTTTATTTTGTAGATAACTTCCAAAGCTTAAATCTTTATCAAACGTAAATAAAAAAGTAGTTGTACTATCTTTAGATAAATTAGTATTAATCAAATCTTGAAGCTTTTCTTTATTGAAAACTTGATTCTCAATTAAAATCTCATTATTCTTATTGAAAAATATGACGGTTCCAATTGGCCTTTCCATTTTGTAATACACATTAGTAAAAGGAATAAAAGCTAGATTCTTACCAATTGTATCGGCGTAAGAATAATAATTTTTGGCTTTTTCATTCTTGTGTGCTTTTTCTTCGCGCTTCTTTTGTTGCAACTTTATGATTTCCGGAATGACTAATCGCAACGGCAATCGTTTGTCAACATTTAGAATCCAATTAGTCGAAATAACACTATTTTTTCTGTTGACTTCAGCCACTGTATCCTTCCCTTTTGTTCTAAAAAAAATATAGATTGGCGAAAGATCATCTACACTTTTGACAATTGAAATATTGGATTTTGGTAACATAATATCTTCTTTATTTCCACAAGAAAATAGAGTAAAAAGAACAATTAAAGTAAAATGTTTCATTTTATAAATTAATTCTATTAAATAATGTAACGCTTTCAATTGCTTCTTTTACATCGTGAACCCGAAGAATTTTAGCTCCTTTGGTCAATGCGAGAGTATTCAAAACCGTAGTTCCATTTAACGCATTTTCTATTGAAATATCCAGTGTTTTATAGATCATTGATTTTCTGGAGACTCCTACAAGCAGGGGAAGGTCAAGCATATTTAACAATTCCATTTTTTGAAAAACTTCGTAATTTTGTGCTATCGTTTTGGCAAAGCCAAAGCCTGGATCGATTATTAAATCATTGATTCCAAAACTTCTTGCCATTTCCACTTTTTCAGAAAAATAAAACAACATTTCTTTTACAATATCCTCATAATTTGTCAATGTTTGCATCGTTTGCGGATTGCCACGCATGTGCATCATAATATAAGGAACATTATATTTTGCAATTATTTCCAGCATTTTATCGTCCAAATTTCCGGCTGAAATATCGTTTATGATAGCCGCGCCACTTTCAATAGAAGCTTTTGCCACTTCACTTCTAAAGGTGTCAATCGAAATTATGGTTTCGGGAAAATGTTTTAGGATTAAATTTACTACTGGAACAATTCTCGAAATTTCTTCTTGTTCCGATACAAATTCTGCATTTGGTTTGCTGGAATAGGCTCCAACATCTATGAAAGTAGCGCCATCGAGCAGCATTTTTTCTACTTGAGATAGAATTTCAGTTTCATTTTTATATTTACCACCATCAAAAAAAGAGTTGGGTGTTGCATTCAAAATACCCATTATTTTTGGGGCAACAAGATCAACAAGTATACCTTTGCAGTTAATCGTCATTCGTTTACAGTTTTAAATACATCAAGAATCTACATTAAAAAAAATTATCTTATTTTTGAAAAAATTTGAATACAAATATACACCAATAATGAAGAATACTTCAAAAGAAT
>JAYTBZ010000132.1:0-4137 GCA_043736705.1 Flavobacterium sp.
TTCTGAACTATCTGAAACGGAACCAACTTGCGTTAGATCGAATATTTTAGTCAATTGCCATAAAGCAACAGCTAATAAAACTAAAACTATAATTACCAACAAACTTGTCATCTGTTTTTTTCTTTAAATATTAATAATGAAAATGTTTACTCTCGTCAATGAAAGGATTTCTTTTTGGTAACAATGGGTTTTTTGTAAGCGCTGTAAAAACAACAAAAATAAATAACCCTAAGAAGAAAAGAACAGAAGCAATTTCTGAAACTCCAATAAACCACCTGTCACCTACAGTTCCTGGCATAATCATATTAAAGAAATCAATATAATGACCAGCTAAAATTACAATACCAGCCATCACCAAAATCCAAGTAATTCTCTTAAAATCTGTATTAATTAATATTAATAAAGGGAACAAAAAGTTCATTACAACAGCACCAAAAAATGGAAGATTGTATAATTCGATTCTAGTTATGAAATAAGTAACTTCCTCTGGGATGTTTGCATACCAGATTAGCATGTACTGTGAAAACCACAAATAGGTCCAGAAAACACTAAATCCAAACATAAATTTAGCTAAATCGTGAATGTGACTTGTATTAACATATTCTAAGAAACCTCTGGATTTTAAATATAATGTAACCAAAGCAATAGTTGTTATCGCACTAACAAAGAAACTTGCAAAAACGTACCAACCGAACAAAGTACTAAACCAATGTGGATCAATAGACATAATCCAATCCCAAGACATTATAGATTCAGAAACTATAAAGAAAACTAAAAACATTGCTGAAATATTAAAGTTCTTTTTATAATTCAAATTATCATTAGCTTCATCTTGAGCCAAACAATTCTTTTTTGAATAGTATTGATATAAACTCCATCCTGTTAAAAAAATTGCGGCTCTTATTATCCAAAAAGGAAAATTTAAATAACCCGATTTATTTGCAATTAATTTGTCGGTTGCTACTACCTCAGGATCTAACCATATAAAAAGATGATTGAAATGCAAACCACATAAGATTAGAATAACAAAAAAAATAACAGAACCAACTGGCAAATAAGAAGTAATACCCTGCATTACTCTAAACAATACTGGAGACCATCCGGCCTGTGCTACTTGTTGAATTGCATAAAATACTAAAACACCTAGCGAAACAAGCATAAAGAATATACAAGCAACATATAAAGCTGACCAAGGTTTGTTTTGCAATTGGTGTAAGACATGATTTACATGTTCTTTATGTTCAGCTTCATCACTTACATTATGGATTTGCTTTTCAGTTGAGGATTCATTATGTACTGCTTCAACTGGCACAACTTCAGTACTGGTAACAGCATCTACCTTAACAGAATCTGCTTTCTGATCACCTTCTCCTTCTTTAACTTCGCTAACTTCAACGTGTTCATTAGAAGGAGCATGAGCAACAGTTGCATCTGCCTCATGTTTAGCTTCCCCATGCCCACCATGGCTTTCAGAGGCAAGTAGTTTTTCAACTTCTTGAATATCTTTTGGTGCAGTTAAAAAACCATATCCAATTCCTAATAGACCTAAAGCCATTAAGATGAAAGAAAAAGTTTTTAATTTACTTGAAAATGTATACATATCTATTACGATCAGTTTGTTCTACAATTATAATTTTGCTCTTAGTTTAACAACATAAGAAGCCACTAACCAACGTTCATGCTGATCAATTTGGTTAGAGTAAGCACCCATGGAATTTAAACCATAAGTCATTACGTGGTAAATGCTTCCTTCATTTATATCTCTATCTTTGTAATTAGGGATACCTAATAATTTACCTTGAGTAACTAATTTTCCTTTTCCATTACCTTCATTACCGTGACAGATGGCACAATAAATTTCATACAATTCTTTAGCTTTAGCCTCTTCTTTAACAGAAATTGTATCTAAAGGTGACTTTGAATTTAATTTAGCTAAATCATATCCTTCAGTAGAATTCTCATAACCGTAAGGAACAAACCCTCTTTTTAAGGATCCATCTGCAGGTAATTGACCTTCTTTTCCATCTTTGAATGCAGTAGACTCAGAATATGTGTCATACCCAATGTGCTCATACATATTTGGAAAATACTGATAGTTTGGTGCCGCATTATTATGGCATGATGAAACTAAAATAGTTATGCCAAATAAAAGTGTTATTTTATATACGCTTTTCATATCTATAATTAATGCTTATCTATTACTTTAACTTCTACAGCTCCCGTGCTTTGGAAAAAAGAAACCAATTCTTCTTCATTATCATTTACAGCAACTTCCATTAAGAAATGGTCATCTGTAGTTCTCACATCTGGATTTTCTGCTTCTTTAAAAGGCCACAATTTACTTCTCATGTAAAAAGTAATAACCATTAGGTGAGCCGCAAAAAACACTGTAAGTTCAAACATAATTGGAACAAAAGCTGGCATATTTTCAATGTAGCTAAAACTTGGTTTTCCACCAATATCTTGTGGCCAATCCTGAATCATAATATAATTCATCATTGCCGTTGCAACAGATATTCCAACACATCCATAAAGAAAAGCACAAATAGCTAATCTTGTTGGTGCAATTCCCATAGCCTTATCCAAACCGTGAACCGGAAATGGAGTAAAAACTTCTTCAATATGATGATGAGCTGCTCTGGTTTTTTTAACCGCATCCATCAATATATCATCGTCATTATAAATGGCGTATATTACTTTATTACTCATGATGTGAATCTTTATTTGCTTCTCTTGCTCTTTTGTAATTATCTCCTGTTCCTTTCAAAATTGTTTTTACCTCTGCTTGCGCAATTACAGGGAATGTTCTAGAGTACAATAAAAACAACACAAAAAAGAAACCAATTGTTCCAATAAAAATTCCAATATCAACAAATGTTGGTGAAAACATTGTCCAAGAAGATGGCAGATAATCTCTATGTAACGAAGTTACGATAATAACAAATCTCTCAAACCACATTCCTATATTAACTACAATGGAAATAATGAATGAAAACATAATACTTGTTCTTAATTTCTTAAACCACATGAACTGTGGTGAAAAAACATTACAAGTCATCATTGACCAATACGCCCACCAATAAGGACCAGTTGCTCTATTTAGAAACGCATATTGTTCGTATTCAACACCTGAATACCAAGCCACAAACAATTCAGTAATGTAAGCAACACCTACAATAGAACCCGTAATCATAATTACAATATTCATCAACTCAATGTGTTGAACAGTAATATAAGCTTCTAAGTTAGATACTTTTCTCATGATGATTAATAAGGTATTAACCATTGCAAATCCAGAGAAAACTGCTCCAGCAACGAAGTACGGTGGGAAAATAGTTGTATGCCAACCAGGAATTACTGATGTAGCAAAGTCCATTGATACAATAGTATGTACCGAAAGTACAAGTGGAGTTGCCAAACCTGCAAGTACTAAAGATACTTCTTCAAAACGTTGCCAATCTTTTGCTCTACCGCTCCATCCGAAACTTAATATAGAATACACTCTTTTATTAAAAGGAGTAATCGCTCTGTCACGCAACATCGCAAAATCAGGTAATAAACCAGTCCACCAGAAAACTAATGATACCGAAAGATATGTAGAAATTGCAAATACATCCCAAAGTAATGGCGAATTAAAGTTTACCCAAAGTGAACCAAATTGGTTCGGGATTGGCAAAACCCAATACGCCAACCATGGACGACCCATGTGGATAATTGGAAATAAACCTGCTTGAATAACAGAGAAAATTGTCATTGCTTCTGCAGAACGGTTAATGGCCATTCTCCAACGCTGACGGAAAAGTAAGAGTACTGCAGAAATTAAAGTTCCTGCGTGACCAATACCAACCCACCAAACAAAGTTCGTGATATCCCAAGCCCATCCAACAGTTTTATTTAAACCCCAAGTTCCGATACCTGTAGATATCGTGTAAATGATACAGCTCAATCCCCAAAGGAAAGCTATTAATGCAATTGAAAATACAATCCACCAATGTTTGTTTGCCTTACCTTCAACAGGTGCAGCTACATCTACAGTTATATCGTGATACGATTTATCACCTATAACTAAGGGTTTTCTAATGGTTGCTTCGTAGTGAGACGACATAATCCTTTATATTGATTCTTAATTAATTATTT
>JAYTBZ010000133.1:0-9156 GCA_043736705.1 Flavobacterium sp.
TATCTCCGGTTCAATTTTAAGGAATTCATTGAGTCTTTTTTGAGAAGCTTCGGCCTCCTGAACCATAGACGAAACCCAACCTAAAGAGGCAACAGGCCAAGTGAGCATATTAACGTACAAAATAAATTCAGCAATTGTTCCAATGCTTTTTATAGAACCGTTGATGTACATTAAACCACCAAAATATATTACCACTAAGTTGCTAATTCCTATCAACGCAAGCATTAAAGGTCCAAATAAAGACTGTACTTTGGCTAGATTTAAGCTTTTACTTTTGCTTTCATTGGCTAAAGCAACCATGTTATTTTGATGTTGATTTTCGAGTGAATAGGCTTTTATTACCCGGATCCCGGAAAATATCTCTTGAGAAAAACTAGACACTTTAGATAAATATTGCTGAAAAATAGCACTTCGTACATTGATTTCTGAGCTCAATTTAAAAATGGCATAGGATAAAATAGGAAGCGGTAGCAGCGTGTATAAAGTTAATATTGGCGAGACATTGTACATATACACTATTACGATAGCAAATCGAATGACAGTATTTATTGTGTACATTACCGCAGGACCTACATACATTCTTACTTTTGAAACGTCTTCGCTAATACGGTTCATCAAATCACCAGTGCGATTTTGTTTATAGAAATTCTGAGACAAATTTTCATATTGACGAAATACTTCGTTTTTCAAATCAAATTCAATGTGGCGTGACATTACAATCAAAGTTTGTCGCATCAAAAAAGTCAGAAAACCAGCGATAATAGTGGTGGCAATGACCAACAAGATATTCGATAATAATTCTTCGTGAATAACAGATTTGGATACTGTATTGTCTTTGGCGAAAGCCTCAATAACTTTAAACGATTTGCTGATCAACTTTGGCGTGAAAAGCATAAAGATTTGAGCGATAATTGTAAAAATAATTCCTAAGAGAAAACTGTATTTGTATTTGACAAAATATTTATTTAAATAACGTAATTCTTTCATTTTGTTTGAGATATGCTTTGTTGGACTATTTTTATTTTAGGATAAAACTTTAATTTTAATATTTTGATTACTAAATCCTTAAGTACGTATTTTATTGATTTGATGAATTTTACACAAAACATTAGTGTATATTTAAATTTTATGTAAATTTGAAATGTCTTTTTGACAAATTCATAATTTAAAACTATAAAAACTGATACTATGAATGCAGCTTTCACAACTGGAAAGGAACTTCAAAAAATGGATCCCGTTTTTGGTCAATTATCATTTGATGATCATGAACAAATTGTATTTTGCAATGACAAAGATACGGGTTTAAAAGCAATTATTGGTATTCATAATTCAGTAATGGGGCCAGCTTTAGGCGGCACACGAATGTTTAATTATGCTAATGAGTGGGAAGCATTAAATGATGTTTTACGTCTTTCTCGTGGTATGACTTACAAGGCGGCAATTACTGGATTAAACATTGGTGGAGGTAAAGCGGTAATCATTGGTGATGCTAAAACACAAAAAACACCAGAGTTGATGCGCAAGTTTGGTGAATTTGTACATTCTTTAAGCGGAAGATATATCACTGCTGAAGATGTAGGAATGGAAACCGCAGACATGGATATTGTAAGAGACGTTACGCCTTATGTTACTGGAATTTCAGAGGAAAGAGGAGGAGCTGGAAACCCATCGCCTGTTACAGCGTATGGGGTGTATGTAGGTATGAAAGCTGCTGCAAAACAACAATTTGGTTCGGATGTTTTAAGCGGAAAAAAAGTTTTGGTACAAGGAATTGGTCACGTGGGTGAAACCTTAGTCGATTATTTGACTAAAGAAGGTGCGCTAGTTACTATTGCAGATATTAATGAGGAAAAATTGAATGAAGTAGGTACAAAATACAATGCCCAAATTTTTAGAGGGGACGATTTGTACAGTGCTGATGTTGATATTTATGCGCCTTGTGCTATGGGAGCTACCATAAATAATGATACTGTTTACAAATTAAAAGCAAAAGTAATAGCTGGTGCTGCTAATAATCAATTGGCAGATGAAAATGTTCACGGTGCCATTCTACAGGAAAGAGGGATTCTTTATGCACCTGATTTCTTAATCAATGCTGGAGGAATAATAAATGTATACGCAGAATTAGCGCATTATGATAGAGCTGAAATCATGCGTAAAACAGAAAATATTTACAATACAACTTTAGAAATTTTCGATTTTGCACTTGCCAACAATATGACACCGCATCATGCTGCTTTAACTATTGCTCAAAATCGCATCAATAAAAGAAAATTAAAAAACAGTAAAAAGTAGTTATCAGTATTCAGCTGTCAGTATTCAGCGATAAATTATTTCCCGTCACTAAATACTGATTGCGGATTACTTTTTAAAATAAGCATTTATATATTTTATTTTAAAAAATGAAATTCTTATTTTTGCGCCCTAATTAAAAAAGTTCTTACAAGGTGGTAAACAGAAGACACATTCGCGTTAAAGTTATGCAGTCCATTTATGCAATGCATCAAAGTGGTTCAGATAATCTGGAAAAAGAAGAAAAATTCCTTTTTTACAGCATCGATAACATTCAAGATTTATACCTTATTATGCTCTCGTCTTTGATTGAAATTTGCAAAACAGAAACTGTCTTTTTGCATAAATCAAGTTTAAAGCATCTTGCAACTCCTGAGGAACGTAAACCCAACGAAAAGTTTATAAAAAATCAAATTTTTCAAATTCTCTCCGAAAATAATTCATTAAGTATTGCGCTTGAAAATCGTAAAATCAATAATTGGTCATTGAACGATGATTATATTTTATTGCTTTTGAATGAAGTGAAAGCGAGTGATTTGTATGCAAATTACATGAGCAATTCAGTAAATGCATTTGAAGAAGACAGACAATTCATCGTGGATTTATTCATGGAAGTAATAGTTCCTAATGAAAAATTATACGAATATTTAGAGGACGATAAGTTGACATGGGTAGATGATATTCCGTTAGTGAATACGCATATCATCAAGCAATTGAAAGCGATTAAATCTGGAGAGAACGATAATTTTAGAGTACCAAAGTTGTACAAAGACAATGAGGACAAGGATTTTGTTAAGGATTTGTTTAGAAAAACGGTTTTAAACGAAGCAGATTTGGCCAAAGAATATTTGGATAAAACACCCAATTGGGATACAGAACGTATTGCTGAGATTGATACTATAATCCTAAAAATGGCAATCTGTGAATTTTTAAAATTTCCATCCATTCCCGTAAAAGTGACGCTTAACGAATATTTAGAAGTTGCTAAAGAATATTCTACACCTAAAAGTAGTATTTTTATCAACGGAATTTTAGACAATTTAGTAAAAGAACTAGAGGTCAACAAAAGAATCATTAAAGCCGGTCGTGGTTTAATGTAATAACCAATTAAAAAAAACAAATTAAATCATGGAACAATTAACTCAATTTGCACCGTTTTTATTAATGTTTGTAGTCATTTATTTCTTTATGATTAGACCACAGCAGAAAAAAGCAAAACAAGAAAAAGAATTTGGAAGTGCTTTGAAAATTGGTGATAAAATCATTACCAAAAGCGGTCTTCATGGAAAAGTTTCTGAACTAGCCGAGACTACTGTAGTTGTAGAAACCATGTCAGGAAAATTAAAAATGGAGCGTTCTGCTATTTCCATGGAAATGAGTGCAACCTTGAATAAAAAATAATTTTAATTTTTTCAATATAAAAAGTCCCAACTTGTAGCTTTCAAGTTGGGACTTTTTTATAAAAAATAGGATTTCTATTTTTTATTTTTTTTATTCTTCTTTGCTTTTTTTGATTTTGCTTTGGCCTTTTTAGCTTTTATCTTGGTTTTAACTTTTGCTTTTTTGGCTTTATCTTTTTTAGCCTTTTTTGCTTTTTTAGCCTTTGCTTTCGCTTTTTGTTTTGCTTTCTCTTTTGCATCGGCTTTTTTAGCCTTTTTCTTGTCTTTGTCTTTCATTTTTATTTTGTTTTTAGTTTCCTTTTTACTTTTTTTGCTGTCTAAGTCGGCATTATCATCATTTTTATTATCTAAAGTAAAAGTCGCTATTTCTTCAGTTTCGAGTATTACTTCTTCAATGACTGGTGTTATAATTTCCGCAGGTTCCGAAACCGGTTTTGCGACTCCTGTTCTTTTAGCTCTTGTGGGCTTCTCTATTTCAGGTTTTAGTGGAGTTGATGGTGCTGTGTCTTGTTCTTCATTTAGTGCCATAATGTGTATTTTTAGTGTATTTTTTATTAAAATTAAATTTATATTTTTTTAATGTTATCAAATTATTATTTAATTGTAAGTAAACATAGTGATTTTATCAATGAGTCAATGTTAAGTTTTTCAAAGTATGAAATAATTATTTGTTAAAAAGAGGATAGTTTAGATAGGACTTTAAATAAATAATTAAAAATTTCTTGATAAAATACAGTTGAATTTGATTAAAGTAAGGAACGTTATGTAACATTTTTGATAAAAAAATTCCCAAATCTGAGTACCAGAATTGGGACTTTATGCTATCGGTATTTGTCATTCAAACCAATTTGCTGTAAAATCATCGGTTTAATTTTGAGGATTCGGGCTCGTTTGCTTTCCTCTCGTTTTGCTGTTTCGATATATTCTAAAAATTCATATTTTTTGGAAGAGGAGAATTTTTCAAATGCTTGTGCTAAAATACGATCTGCATTGAATTCTTCTTGAAGCAGTTTAGAAACGATTACTTCTTTTTTCTGACGCTTATTTTTCTTTCCAGCCTTTTCATTAGCAATTGCTTCCAATGCATAGGCCAATACGGATGTTTCATCTACTTCTTCTATCGATGAAAACCGCCATTGTCTCAATGATTTTGTTAGGCCCTCTTGTGCATTAACTAAAACTTTTTTACTGTCTTGCAATAAAAAACCATTGAAAAACCAAATCGTAAAGTAATTTTTAAATCCCCCGATACCAAGTACGTTTTTACCATTTAAAACATAAACAATACCGCCCCATTTTGTAGTTTCTACTAATTCTGTTTTAACAATAATTGATTTCAGAAATGCTATTTCTTCTAACCAATTGTTGTTTTTATCCCAGGAATGGGTTGGTTTTATGGATTCCAATAATACTATCTTATGGATGAATCTTCTATCGCAGTTAATTCGGCTATTTTTACAATTACTTCAACAGCTTTTTGCATGCTCTCTACTGGAACGTATTCATATTTTCCATGAAAATTATGTCCGCCCGCAAAAATATTTGGGCATGGCAATCCTTTGTACGATAATTGTGAACCGTCTGTACCGCCACGAATGGGTTTTATAAGCGGTTTAATTCCGAGTTCCTTCATTGCTTTTTCGGCAATATCAACAATATGTTTTACAGGAAGTACCTTTTCTTTCATATTATAATACTGATCTTTAATTTCCGTAATTACAATATCTTCATCAAATTGTTTGGCAAATTTCTTATTAATTTTACGAGTAATTTTTTCGATTAGTTCTTTGCGTTTCTCAAATTTTTTCTTGTTGTGATCGCGAATTATTAATTCCAAAACGGTTTCTTCAATGCTTCCGTTCAGATGGTGCACATGATAGAAACCTTCATATCCTTTAGTTTCTTCAGGAGTTTCTCCGGCAGGTAATTCATTTATAAAGGCATTAGCAATCAACATCGAATTGATCATTTTTCCTTTGGCATAACCAGGATGTACGCTTTTTCCTTTGAAAGTAATTTTGGCTCCAGCCGCATTAAAATTTTCATACTCCAATTCTCCGATCTGGCTGCCATCCATTGTGTATGCCCAGTCGGCTCCAAATTTAGTTACATCAAAATGATGTGCGCCACGACCAATTTCTTCATCGGGTGTAAAACCAATTCTAATTTTTCCGTGCTTAATATCGGGATTATTTACAAGAAATTCCATTGCAGTAACAATCTCCGTAATGCCTGCTTTATCATCGGCACCTAAGAGTGTAGTTCCGTCGGTAGTAATTAAGGTTTGTCCTTTATACAGTAATAAATCTTTGAAATAACTTGGAGATAGAATAATTTTTTTCTCGGCATTTAATACAATATCATTTCCATCATAGTTGGAGACGATCTGTGGTTTGACATTAGCTCCGGTAAAATCTGGTGAGGTATCAAAGTGCGAAATAAACCCAATTACTGGGACTTCATGACTGACATTACTGGGTAAAGTAGCCATTATGTATGCTTTATCATCAATAGTAACGTCTTGCAATCCAATTGTTTTAAGCTCTTCAACTAATTTATTGGCTAAATCCCATTGTTTTTTTGTACTAGGTGTAGTTTCGGAACTAGCATCAGATTCTGTATCAATTGTTACATAACTGATGAAACGGTCTATTATATGTTGCATTTTGATTTGTTTTGATGCAAATATAAACCTTTTTTTAGGAGGTTTATAAAGTAAAGCAACAACTAAATGATACCTCTTTCATTTTTTATAGAGGGCTTAAATGGCTTGTCTTTTATTCGAATACTTCAATATGGTTCCTTTTATTAAAAAAAAACCACCCGAAGGTGGTTTGAATTAATCTCTTGTTTTTGAAAGCTTCGCTTTGGCCTTATTTAGATCTTCTTCCAGTCTATTTAGTTTTATTTGACTTTTACTAATTTTGATATTTTCTTTTTCAATTTGAATCGGATTTAATTTTCCTTTTGCTTTTTTTTCCTCAAATCGTTCTTTAAGTTTTATTAAACTTTTTTCTTCGTCGGATATTTTTGTTTTTATTTTACTTACTGATTTTTCACCAGAAAGGATTTTATCTTGTCGCTGGTTGAACGCTTTTTGTTTTTTTTCAAAATCCTTTTTTTCTTTTTCAGTTTCTTTAGCTTCTTTCAATGCTTTTTTCTCTAGCCTCATTTTATCTCGTAGTGCCTTAGACTCATTTTTTATTGCTTCTTTTTCGGCAGCTGTGGCTATTTTTGGAGTGACTTTAGCGGCAACTCGAACAGTGTCTTTAATTGTTGTAACAGTAGTAATTGTTGTTTTCGTAGCAACTTTTACAGTGTCTGATTTTGTTTCTTGTGCATAGAAAAGTTGAAAATTGCAAAGTAATACTGCAGTAAAAATTAATTTATTCTTCATGGTCATCGATTTAAGATTTATAGATAGTGTCATTTTACACTCAATCATTTTTTTACAAGGTACTAAAAATGATTGAGAAAAGCATTTCCTATATTTTGGATGAAGTTTTAAAGAAGGATTTTAAATTATAAATGCCTGATAAAAAATACAATAAATTTTATTCGTTTGTTTTTCAAAGTTTTATTTAGCAATTGTTTAACCAGCTGTTTCGCTGTTACCTAGTTAAAAATGTTGTGTAATTTTTTTCTAAATATTTAATTATTGTTGAGATAGTTCTATTTTTGCAACAACAACACAACAACTATGTACAAATTACTTATTCGTCCTTTCCTTTTTATGTTTGATCCAGAAAAAGTTCATTATTTTACTTTTTCTTTAATTCGCTTTTTGTCGAAAATTCCAGGTTTTACATTCTTATTCAGATTTTTATATGATTGCAACGATCCTCGTTTAGAGACTGAAGTTTTCGGATTAAAATTTAGAAATCCTGTGGGTCTTGCTGCTGGTTTTGATAAAGATGCTAAATTATATAAGGAATTATCCAATTTTGGTTTTGGTTTTATCGAAATAGGTACATTAACACCAAAAAGTCAAGATGGGAATCCAAAAAAACGGCTTTTTCGCTTAAAATCTGATAACGCTATCATTAACCGAATGGGATTTAATAACGGTGGAGCTACAGCTGCTCTAGAGCGTTTGAAAAATAATAATGGCGTATTAATAGGTGGAAACATTGGAAAAAATAAGTTGACACCAAACGACGAAGCCACCTCTGATTATGAAATATGTTTTGATGTTTTGTATGATTATGTTGATTATTTTGTAGTAAATGTCAGCTCTCCAAACACGCCGAACCTTCGCGCCTTACAGGATAAAGAACCGCTAACACAATTACTTCAAACATTGCAGAATAAGAATTTGGCTAAGCCAAAGCAAAAGCCAATTTTGTTGAAAATTGCTCCTGATTTGACTAATGAACAACTGCTGGATATTATTGATATTATTAAGGAAACTAAAATTGCGGGCATTATTGCTACCAATACGACTATTTCTCGTGAAGGCTTACAATCTGAAAATAAGACAGAAATGGGTGGAATGTCAGGAAAGCCATTAGCAAAACGAGCTACTGAGGTTATTCGGTTTTTGTCTGAAAAGAGTAATAAGGCCTTTCCTATAATCGGAGTTGGTGGAATTCATTCTGCCGATGATGCTATTGAAAAATTAGAGGCGGGTGCTTGTTTAGTGCAGCTTTATACGGGGTTTATCTATGAAGGTCCAGCTTTGGTGAAAGCCATAAATAAAAAGATTTTAGCCAAAATGCAGTAATCCATATTGTACTAAAAATCCAGTCAATAGTGCGATTCCAAAACTCAACAGTGTACCGATAAGTACGTATTCAGTTAGTTTGCGATCCTTGGCTTCTTTCAAATCACCAAAACGGAAGATGGATTTGGCTGCCAATAAAAAACCAATTGCTTCGAAATGTGCTGTCAGTATGAAACAAAAAACAAATAGACGTTCCAAAATACCAATATAATTTCCAGCATTTTCAAGTGAATCATCGTTTTTATTTTTGTTTTCTGGTGTCCAAATCGAAATGATGTTCTTGAGGATTATTGACGTGGGTTTTGTTAAAAATAATATTCCTGTCACCAGCACCCAAAATTGATTGTTGAAAACGCTAAAATCAACAGACAATTTTTTATAAAGTCCTACAATTATGGAAATGGTTATTAAATGCAAAATTTGATCGAGCACAAACCACGTGCGTTTTGTTTCGCTTTTTTGGAATTGCAATTTCATCAAATCGATGCATCCGTGCGCTGAGGCTAATGCCAATGCAAACCATCCAAAAGCCATTTCACCTACGAAAATCCAAGCTAAAATCCCGTGTAGAAAAGTATGGAAGTAAAGGTATTTGCTTTTGTGTTTTTTATTTTCTTTATCTAAAACCCATGATGTAGATTGTAATAAAAAATCACCTAACAAATGCGCCAAAAGCAGTTTTACAAAAATAATCATGTGTTGATGGTTTTGATTTTATTTCTGAAATAACGTTCCATTTCC
>JAYTBZ010000134.1:0-20366 GCA_043736705.1 Flavobacterium sp.
ACCGTCTTCGTCTTCAAAAACTTCTTCAGCACCAAAATCGATTAGCTCTAATTCTAATTCTTCAGGATCGATTCCGTTTGCTGGAATTCTAAAATTACAAGTATGGTCAAACATAAATTCAACCGAACCTTGAGTTCCCATTGTTCCGTTGCATTTGTTAAAATAACTTCTAACATTAGCCACAGTTCTGTTGTTATTATCCGTAGCAGTTTCAACTAGAATTGCAATTCCATGCGGAGCATATCCTTCAAATAAAACTTCTTTATAGTTTGCTGTGTCTTTATCAGTAGCTTTTTTAATGGCACGTTCTACATTTTCTTTAGGCATATTGACTGCCTTTGAATTTTGAATAACAGCTCTTAATCTAGAATTGGCTTCAGGATTTGGACCGCCTTCCTTTACGGCCATTACAATATCTTTTCCTATTCTGGTAAATGCTTTGGCCATTGCTGACCACCTTTTCATTTTTCTTCCTTTTCTAAACTCAAACGCTCTTCCCATTTCTTTTTCTTATTTTGAACTACAAAAATACAGTTATTAGTTATTTTTTCAAATATTTTTATTAGTCAATTGGAACGTGTTTTGAAATAAAATTTGTTCCAGTTGTATTCCAGTTATTAATAGCGATGGAGCGCTCTGTATTGAACTGTGTATTGAGTTTATTATATGTTCCTACTTCTTTATTTAATGTATTTACCAACGCATTGTAATTATCAATTTCTGCTTTTGATCTGGCACCGGCTTTTTTATCATCCATTATTTTTTTACTTTCCTGAAATTTTTGATTGAGCATCATAAAAGCAACAACTCCAGGAGCGAATTCTAACGCTTCTTTTTTAGTGAATTCTAATACTTTTTTGGTGGCATTTACAAGCATTACATCATTTTTGTAGGCTTTAAATATTTTTAGTTTTTCTAAACCTTCATTCGAATATTGTTCTAGTGCGTTACTGTTTTGTTGTATTGCATTCAAGTCATTTTGAGCAATGGCTTTCATTAAAACAGATTCGGTGAAATTTACTTTAAAAAAGAGCAAATACAATTGGGTATGGTTTTCAAAAACTTCATTGGATAATTTCATTTTTTTACCCAATTCACTTTGATCTTCCCCAATTTGAATACCATATTTATTAGCAAATATTTTTTGATTGGCATTTAATTTAGCTACTTCTTCATTGATTTTAGCATTGACTAAATCCCTAGCCATAATAAAGGCTTCCATATAATCATAAGATTGTTCTGCTACTTCCTGCATGTCAATTATTTTATCATATTCTTGATTGATCTGTTTTTCAGATATGGCCAAGTAAGCTAGCAGTTGATTTTGATATTCAAGATCACCTTTGTAACCTTCCTTGAGAGCTTCAAATTTTTTAGTAGTATTCTGGATGCTTTTGACTAATGCTTTGCGGGTTGCATCAATTTTTCTAGCATTTTTACTGTGTGCCACTGCCGAAGTATATTTCCAAGTTGTTCTTGAAATAACCTCTGTTTCTTTACTGATATAATTCAAATAATCAACTGGAGTTTTGAATTCTTGAGCATAGCTAATAGGTTTTAGTAAGAAAAGAAATAAAAAGGTAAAAATTGGTCTCATGGTCGTTAATTGCTTCATTTGGTTAATGTATAGTAATCATTTAGTATCGAAATTGCCTCTTCTAGATAAGGATTGTTTTTGACTTCCTTAATTTTATACTTATTAATGTCTTGTTGAAAATCATCAAATTTTAATTGCTCTGTATCAAAAGAATTATTAACAAGCGTAAAAGTACTTTCTGTATCAACTATTTTTTTTATTTTTTTCCATAAAGAATCCATTTCATGTGTATCATCAAACACATCTTTTAGTGCCAATCGTGTAGGTTTTTTAGGATTGTTGTAAATCGAATTAATTTGTTGGTTTGCGGCCTTGATTTCAATAAAACGAGTATTGGTCTGTACTCTCTTTTCACTTAAAGCAGCTAGCGATTGAAAATTGATTTTTGAAAACGGATTAAATCTGGCTTTTGTTGCAATCACATCATAGTGTAGTGCAGTTTTAAAACTGACTTCACGCGGAATGATGTTATCAAATAATACAGGTAATGCTATGTCTGGAACAATCCCTTTAATTTGATGACTATCACCCGTAATTCTGTAAAATTTTTCAATAGTCAGCTTTACAAAATCCTGCTGGTTGTTTTGGTCTAAAGGTAAAATAGTTTGCATGGTTGCTTTTCCAAGAGATGTACTGCCAATAATTGTAGCTCTATTGTAATCCTGCATTGCCGCAGCAAAAAACTCACTTGCCGATGCTGAATTTCCATTTATCAATAACACAATTGGTCCATTGTACGAACTGCCTCGATTAGCATCTTTTAGTATAGTTTGTTGGTTCTTGCTGTTTAGCAGGACTGATACGGGGCCAATGTCTAAAAACATTCCTGCTAATTTCATCGCTTCCTCCATGGAGCCACCACCATTATTTTGCAGGTCAATTACCAATCCTTTAACATTGTCTTTTTGAAGTTTTACAATTTCTTTGGCAACATCATCAGCACAACCCTGAATCGAATAGCCATTAAAATTAGAGTAAAAACTAGGAATATTTATATAGCCTACTTTTATTTCTTTTTCTGCTAGGTAGCTAAAAACGACGTTTTCTTTGGCTTTCATCAGCTGTTTTTTGAGACGTACTGTTTGTACGTTGCCATTTTTTTTCTGAATCGTCAAATCGATTTCTACATTTAAATCAGAGAGGATTAATTCTCCAATTTTATCTATTGCGGCACATGAAACCGAAAATTCATCTCCTTTTGTGTTGGATACTTTTACTATTATGTCATCTTTTTCAAATTGCTCCGTTTTGGCAGCTGGTCCACCTGGAACAATTTCTTCAATAACAATTTCCTCTTTTTCATTAAACCCAATATTCAACCCTAATGAAAGATTGCTAGTTGATAAACCCGACATAAAACTAGATCTTGCATCCACTGAAAAATAATTGGAATGTGGATCAAAATAGGTGCAAAAGATATTCAAAAAAGTATTTTGGAGGTCTTTTTCTAGTCGGTTTGTGACTTCTAGAACACTATTTACTTTGCATAAGTTAGTTTCAAATATTTTTGCTTTTGCAGTTTTTTCCATTTTTGAAAAATTCTGCTTTAGCGAATCTAAATTGGTACTTGACTTGGATATCTCCTCAAGAATATCATATTTAATTCTCTTTCTCCATACGCGTTGCAAATCGTTTAAAACTAAATCAAAAGGAAAACTTTTCTTAGAAAATTTTACAGAGTCATTTGTGCTATAATCAAAAGTCTCTTTTTGTATTTCTTCCAAAACTTTCTTTTTGCGAACCAAGGCTTCTCTGTATGCAGTAACCAAATCAGCCATAAAAGAACAATCACTTTTCAGAATATAATTATCAAGTTCTAGTCTGTGTTTTCGTAGTTTATCATATTCCAACTTGGTAAATAAATTTCTGTTAGCATCTAAATTATCCAAAAAACTATCAAAAACAAAAACCGATAAACTGTCGTCTACCGGTTTTGGTTGGAAATGTTCGCGTTGCAATAACGCATTTATTTTAGAAAGTGTTTCACAAGTTTTTGCTTCATTTTGACCAAAAAGTGAAAATGTAGCGAGCAACAATACAAGTGAAAGTTTCTTCATTTATTGCTTATAAAAAGGTAATTTTACTACTTTCGCAGGTACATCATTTTTACGGATTCGGATAAAGATAGCGCTTTCCAAACCACTGTTTTCCACAGTAACATAACCCAAACCAATCCCTTTATTCAAGGATGGCGACATAGTTCCCGAAGTTACAATTCCGATTACAGTTCCAGCAGCATCTACAATTTCATAATCGTGTCTTGGCACCGCACGTTCTTGCATTTCAAAAGCAACCAGTTTTTTAGTAACTCCTGCTTCTTTTTGTTTTTTTAGATTTTCAGAATTCGTAAATTCTTTAGTAAATTTTGTAATCCATCCCAAACCAGCTTCTAGCGGAGAAGTGGTATCTTTGATGTCGTTTCCATACAAACAAAAACCCATTTCTAATCGTAACGTGTCGCGAGCCGCAAGACCAATAGGTTTGATACCAAAAGCTGCGCCTGCTTCAAAAACTTTATTCCATACTTGTTCTACTTCAGAATTTTTACAATAAATCTCAAAACCTCCAGAACCAGTATATCCTGTAGCCGAAATTATTACGTTGTCGATACCAGCAAAATCACCCACTTCAAAATGATAATACGGAATAGTTGCTAAATCTTTAGAAGTCAACGATTGCATCGCTTCAACCGCTTTTGGCCCTTGAATCGCCAATAACGAATAATCATCCGAAAGGTTTTTCATATCCACACCCAAATCATTTTGAGCCGAAATCCAATCCCAATCTTTATCAATATTCGAAGCATTTACTACTAATAAATACTGTTCGTCCTTCATTTTATAAACTAGCAAATCGTCTACAATTCCACCATCACTATTCGGCAAACAAGAATATTGTGCTCTTCCTATTGTCAATGTAGAAGCATCATTCGAAGTTACTTTTTGAATCAAGGCCAAAGCATTCGGCCCAGTAAGCAAGAATTCACCCATGTGAGAAACATCAAAAACACCCACAGCATTACGCACGGTTTCATGTTCTGCATTTACTCCTTCATATAAAATGGGCATATTGTATCCAGCAAACGGAAGCATTTTTGCTCCCAAACTTTCGTGTATGTGCGTTAGCGCAGTATTTTTCATCGTATGTTTATATAAATTTGAAGTTGCTAATTTATTGTTTTTATTTCGGGTAACAAAGGCAGAGCGAAGCAAAGTTTAAAGTTTAAAACGTTTTCGGAACAACACGTACTGTATGATTAATTATAAGTTTTTTTAGGAGCTATTTCCTGCTTTTCACTGCAATCTTTTTATCCGCCAAAAAGGCGTATAAAAAAGGATTTTCGTTACAATCAGGGCTAGGTAATTTCGGTTCAATTAACGAATTTGTTTCCTATTAAATCCGTAATTTTAAACAAACAAATTTACATGACGAATCCTATTTATATTGACCAAAAAGAAATTCTAAAACGCTTCAAACAACCAGACAAACATACCCATAAAGGTACTCAGGGACACGCTTTAATCATTGGCGGAAGTTACAGCAAAATAGGAGCAGTGAGCTTGTCTTCTAAAGCCTGTTTGAAAACGGGTTGCGGATTAGTTACCGTTTTTATTCCAAAATGTGGGTACGATATTCTGCAAACTGCGATACCAGAAATCATGGTTTTGACAGATAGCAATGAGGAAATAATCTCCGATATTACGTTCGAAGTTGTACCACAAGCCATCGGAATTGGTCCTGGATTGGGTCAAGCGGTAGAAACTCAAAATGCGCTGTATCAATTTTTGAAAACGAACAAAATTCCGCTAGTAATAGATGCTGATGCATTGAATATCATTTCCAAAAACAAAAAATCACTCGGTTTATTAAAGCCTAAAACCATCCTAACGCCACATCCCAAAGAATTAGAACGATTAATTGGGAAATGTGATTCCGAGGAAGAGAAAAGGAGTAAAGTAATCTCCTTCTCTAAACAATACCAACTTATAATCGTAATAAAAGGCGCACCAACTCAGATTATAGATGGCGAAACTGTTTATCAAAATACTACCGGAAATGCTGCGTTAGCAACCGCTGGAACAGGAGATGTTTTGACAGGAATGATTACCAGTTTATTAGCACAATCCTATGAACCTGTTACTGCCGCAATTTTGGGTGTGTATCTTCACGGATTAACCGCTGATATCGCTTTGCCCGAAACCGGTTTTCAATCGTTTATTGCTTCAGATGTAATTGCGAATATTGGGAAAGCTTTTTTGAGTTTAGAAAAATTGGAGTAAATAGCGTTCCTAAATGAATTTTACCCCACTTATTTGTAAGTTTGTAACCAAGCAAATTAGCTTAACCACTTTCAATTATGGAAAAAATGCCTCATTTAAGAACGGTCAATGTGACCAGATACATCACACCCTTGCGCGAAGGCGGTTCCTTACCAGCTTTGGCGGAAGCCGATGATGATTTTAAATACGTATTGAAATTCAAAGGTGCAGGACACGGTGTGAAAGCCTTAATAGCAGAATTAATAGGTGGAGAAATTGCCCGTGTTTTAAATCTAAAAATGCCAGAACTCGTTTTCGCAAATCTCGACGAAGCTTTTGGACGTTCTGAAGGCGATGAAGAAATTCAGGATTTGCTTCAAGGCAGTCAAGGACTTAACTTAGCATTGCATTATTTATCGGGAGCCATAAATTTTGATCCAGTTGTCACTTTGGTAGACCCAAAACTAGCTTCCCAAATTGTTTGGATGGATGCTTTTATTACCAATGTCGACCGAACGTTTAGAAATACCAATATGTTGATTTGGCATAAAGAATTATGGTTGATCGATCACGGTGCGAGTCTTTATTTTCATCATTCGTGGACCAATTGGGAAAAGCACGCACAAAGTCCTTTTGCATTGATAAAAGACCATGTATTGTTACCACAGGCTTCGTTATTACAAGAAACGGATGCGAGGTTCAAAAAAATGCTAACAAAAGAGGTATTGCAAAATATTGTAAATCTCATTCCAGAAGTATGGTTGCAATGGGAAGAGACTGATGAAACACCTAAAGCCATTCGGGCAGTATATTTTCAATTTTTATCCACACGTTTGAACCATTCTGAAATTTTCATAAAAGAAGCGCAAAATGCAAGAGAAGCACTTATATGAGTATGCCATAATCCGGGTTGTACCAAGGGTAGAACGCGAAGAATTCCTCAATGTGGGTATTATTCTTTTTTGTAAAAAAGCCAAATTTATCCAAGTTTTATACGCGGTGAATGAAGTGAAACTTCAATTTTTTTCAGATGATTTGGATGTCGAACAACTGCATTTAAATGTACAGGCATTTGCGAAAGTGGCGCATGGTAAAAAATCAGGTGGACCAATAGGACAATTTGATATTCCTTCCCGTTTCCGTTGGTTAACAGCACTTCGCAGTTCTGTCATTCAAACCTCAAGGCCGCATTCTGGTTTGTGCGATAATTTAGAACAAACTACGCAGCGTTTGTTTGAAGAAATGGTGTTGTAATAAAATTTAAGAGAGACTGTTTAAGTGGCGCGCGAGGTGCATTCCCATGCTAAAACAAGCTTGGAGAAGATATCCACCAGTTGGTGCATCCCAGTCGAGCATTTCGCCTATGCAATACTGTTGTTTTTTATTTTTCAATTGAAAATCCTCATCAACAGCTTGTAATTGTAATCCGCCAGTTGTAGATATAGCATCATTTAGTAAACCCGAACCAGTTATTAGTATGGCTAAATTTTTTATATGATGCGCCAGTAATTCTGGATTGAGGTACGTTTCTTTATTTAGGTATTTTTTTAAAAGTTCAACTTGTACTAAACTAAGTTTTACGTCTTTTAATAATGTTTCACTTGTCTTTTTGAAAGTTGATTTTCTAATCTTTTCGAGTAAATCTTCATAATGCAAAGTAGGTTTCATGTCCAGAAATATAGTGGCTTGTTGGTGGCGCTCCAACTCCTGTCTTATTTGTGGACTCAACGCATAAATAGCATTTCCTTCTAAACCAAATCGGGTAATTACGGCTTCGCCTTTTTGCTTTTTATTCAAACAGCTTATGGCAATATTTTTTAATGGACTTCCTTCATAAACTTCGATAAATTCTTCTGGCCACACTACATGGTAGGCGCAATTCGAAGATTGAAATGGTGTAATGGGAATATTTTGATTGCTAAATAAATCAAGCCAGCCACCATCAGAACCGGTTACTTTCCAGCTACCACCGCCTAGGGCAAAAATGGTATAGTCTGACTTTATTACTGTTTCTGTATTGAAAACAAGTGCATCATTGCTTGTCCAACCCGTCCAAGTCTGTTGGTATAGAATGGCAACTCCCTGCTTATTCAGAACATCCAGAATTGCGTTGAGAACTGTAATAGGTTTGATATCAATTTTGGGATATACCCGTTTGCTGCTGCCTATGTAGGTGGGGATTCCTATGCTATTCATCCAATTCCTGAAATCGGTGTTATCAAATTCAAGAAGTGCTTTTTCTAGAAAATGAGAAGGTGTATAACGCGAAATGAGTTCTGTAATCGGTTCTGAATGTGTCAAATTGAAACCGCCTTTTCCAGCTACTAGAAATTTTCGACCCAAAGATTTATTTTTCTCATAAATGGTAACGTCAAATTTGTTACCACTAAGTAATGCTGCGAGTATAAGTGCTGCGGGTCCTCCTCCAATAATTGAAACTGATTTTTTCACGTAATAAAATTAGGTTTTGTTTTAGCCATTTTACTCTAAAAGGATTTTATATTATTTCTTGAGCATAACTCCAAAGCAGGAAATTTTGATTTTATATGATGTTTCTTCTACTTTATGGTAGGGCTTTTGACAGTATTCATTTAAGAAAGAAAAGTTTTCTTTCTAAGCTTCTGGACGATACCTTTCGTAAAGCATTAAAATATTTTGAAACCTATCCTATTCTTTTTTCCATTACTATGAATTCCAGCGGTTCTGCTGCAATTGGAATATGTACATCACTCGCAGGAAAAGGTTCTCTTTCTCCCGTATCTTCATAACCGTTGCGTTTATACCAAGCAATCAATTCGTCCCGAACCGAAATTACTGTCATTACAATTTTTGGTAATCCTAAGTGTTTTGCATGAACCTCAGCTTGCTGTAATAATTTTTTTCCAACGCCACTATTTTGTAACTCAGGTGACACAGTAAGCATTCCTAAATACAACTGTTGTTCTTTTTCAACCAATAAAACACAACCTATAATCTGGTCGTTTTCAGTATATTTTAGAATGGTATTTTTAGGGTTACGTACTGTTTCTGTTAGTTCTTCTTCTGTAGTGCGCAGTCCCTCTAGTATATTGGCTTCAGTGGTCCATCCTTTTTTAGAGGTTTCGCCACGATATGCCGAATTGATTAATAGATTCAAAAATGAGACGTCTTGTAGGCTTGCTGTTGTTATCATTAAAAAGAATTGAGTAATTTTTATTTTTCCAAAGGTAAAAAAAGAAAACTATAATTGCTTTTCGTTTATAATTGAGTCCGTTTAGTATAGCGTTTAAAAAAGAGAGATTCAATAATAGGTAGTAGATAATTGATCCTTTAAATTTTTATTGCCTTTTTGATAAAAATAGTAGCATACTGTGATGCTGTGTTGGTTGTTTTTAGTATTTTGCCATCAAAACAATACTACAATAAAATAGCGTAACATGAAATATAGAGTAGCAACTTCGTCAGCAAATCTCAGAGATTTACCGTCTGCGAATGATAATTCTAAAATTTTAGCACAAATACCTTTTCGACTTGCTTTCAAATTAGTAGATAAAACATCAGCTGATTGGTGGAAAGTGAGGCTCTTGAATACGGATAAAGAAGGTTTTGTGTGTTCTCACGAAATGGAACTAATTGATGAAACCGTACAAAAAGTTGCTGATATCGAAATCCCTAATTTTGAACCCAGTTCTAAAGGGACATTAGACAATAAGGTTGATACATACAAACCTCTTGGTGAACCAACTATTCCATTTAGAGATATGACTACTGTAGCTTCAAAAAAAGCAACAATCAATGCTATTATTGAAAAGCTAAATGTTGAAAAAAGTTTTAGATTTCAAAAAGACGAGACCGATACCTATTGTAACATTTATACCTTTGATTTTTGTTTTTTCGCCAAGGTTTATATTCCAAGATTACGATGGACCGACAAAGCCATCGCTCAGCTCGAAAGAGGAAATGAAGTACCCTTAGTTTTTGATGATACTGTAAGGCCTTTTTATTCTAATTATATCTACGATTGGTTTGAGCAATCTTCTGGTGTTTTTGGATGGGAAAAAATAGGTGATGTAGATAGCTTGCAAACTAAAGTAAACGAAAATGGAGGAATAGGAATCATTTGTGCCAAAAGATTTATTTTAAATAAATCAGGTCATGTAGTTGTGGTTGTTCCTGAAACAGAAACGGAAAAAGCATTTAGAGTTAATGGAAAGGTAATTTATCCATTACAGTCGCAAGCAGGAATGAATAATTATAATTATTTTTCGGAAATTAGAGGGGCATGGTGGGATAATAAAGACCCTGAGAAAGGATATTCATCGGCTATCTTTTTTTATCACGAATAGTTTAAAGCTCTCAAAATAAAAAAGATTAAACCCACTATGTAGGGTAATAATTTTTATTTAAAACTAAATTTCAACTGAAATTATTTATTTTGTAATTAATAACGAGCTGCAAAAACCATTTTCATAATACCTATCGTGTAAACCAGTATAGATTTGGTTGTAAATTGCAATAGGATCAGTTGATTCTATTGGTATAGTTAGTATTTTTTCTAGCAAAGATCTATAATTTGCAGGCACAACGGTTTCCTTACCGTTTATTATAGACTCATAAACAAAATTGTTCCATTCTAAATCACATATTGGGTTGTCTATCTCGTTCAATATGGCATGATCCATGATGAAAATTAAAAAGTTTAAAACTTCTTTTAAATGTTTTTCATCAAAATAGTCAAATATTCTAAACTCGATCCCATGATTTTTATGCTTGTGAAAATTGACATCCAGACCAATTTTATCAATTTTTTCGTAATCAGAAATTTCAGCATAACGATTCACCCACCACATCGGATTTTCATGCATTGGATGCGCATTAAAATTCATTTGAACAAGTTTTCCTGTTTTCATGACATTGGTATCATATGTGCCCACACCAATGTATCTGGACATAGCGCATCGCTGCGATGCTTTTGTTAAGTTTACGCTACTGTCATTGTGCGAGAGGTAATCTGAAGAACCAAACTTGATTATAAACAATGGACTCAACCACTGGAATAAGCGTATCGTACGCTGGTGTTTTTTTATAAAATCTACTTTGTCTTTAATTTCGCCATCCTTATTTAACTCCGTCGGAATGGTTAAATTAAAATGATACGTCATATTATTGAAAACAGAATAGTTTTCATTATTAGAAACAAATATTGCAAAAGGATGATTGTCAGAACAGATTTTGATGTTCCCAAATTGTGAAAATATATTTTCTTTGGTCAACAGTTGCTGCAAGTTTACTGTAAATTCTTTCTTAATGGTATATAATTCTGCAATTACACTATCCACATCTTTTTTATAAAAATCTTGGGTTACAAATTCAATGGTATCACCATCAAAAATGAATTTTTTTTGATGTTCGTCAATAAAATAACGATTGTGTTTTTGTAATAATTCAAAAATGCTTTCACCAATGTACTCTGGATTGGGCATGTTGTCAATTATATCTAGCGTTTTATGCTGATTGTTTACATCTGTTTTTGTAAAGGAATGAGAATTCATCAAAACTGGAATATTATAACTTTTATCAGTTAATATTTTTTGTAATGAATTCTCAAATACGTTTTCTTTATAATTACTAAAATGGTTTATGCTATACTTTTCACGAATTCCATTAGTTAAAAAGAAATTTTTGTCCACCTTGCGCTGCAAGTCAAACTCCAAGTAACACTCATTTTCGATGCCTACTCCCCAATAAAAATCATTCGATTGGTATTGGGTAACATATTCTTTGTGCTTATCTAATAACTCAATTTCAAAACTAACTTCATTCATGTTTTGATCTGTCATAAACGTCTTTCTCTTTTTTTAAGTATTTGTTATTATAAGGGTAATTGTGATGTAAATTTATGTTGCTTGAGATGCCACATAAATCCGAATATTTTTATTTCAAACAAAGGCAAACCAGTTTTGAATATTCAATAGTTGGCGCTATAAAAGAGTTTTTTAAAAAAATTAATTCTGATTTTGGCCACCTAATCGGATTGCAAAAGTAGATAAAATTAATGTGTAAATCAATAGGGTTATTTAAATTATTTCAAGGCTTTTTTAAATCCAGTTTTCTAATGTAAATTTTTAATTTTTAATGTCTTAGCGTATTGTTTTTTGAAGTAAATAAATAAAATTAATGATGCCTAATGGTTATATTATTTTTAATACGATTAGTAATTAGAGATTCATTTTATAAAAAATTTGCTGGTAATAATTGGTTTTTTTTTGGAGCATATTATTTCGATTTTTATGACAAGTTTCCCCGGTCGAAGCGCTATCTTTTTGTACCGTAAACTGGTACGAGAGGATGGCGCTTCGAGCGGATCTTCAAATATTTTTTTTCGGTAGATGTATTTTTAAAAAGATAAGCAAAACTCAATTTCTCAATCTCAGTTGAACAAGAAACAAAAACATTAAAGTAAGTTTACAATAACAGAAAGCCATATCTTAAAAACGCTTGCAAATCAACGTGGTTCAAATTGTTTTTGCGAATATTTGAAAAAAGAGTTATCTGCTAACAATTGTGGATAATTGTTTCTTTAATTAGCTATTCAAAAAAGCCATTGGAGATATTGATTGAACCCTGTAACTTAATTTAAAACACCATTGGTACTTTGTTATAAAGAATTGATAAAATTATTTTTATTAAAATATAGAAGTTAAGAAACTATTCCTAATCGTATTCGGTAAATAGATATGCTAATCTATTTATAAGGATAAAAGTGTTTAAATTGTGCTTTTGATCAACATCAGGAAAATCAAAAAAATAATTTTTGGTTTTGTTTATCTTTAAAATTAAATTATGACAGATAAATGTTGTGTAGTTATAAAGATTTATTCAATTTTACTTTCTTAAAACTAACAAAATGGACAATACGCATTACATTAGTACTGAACTTCTTACCATAGAAATACTACAGGAAATCGTTTTAAATCATAAATTATTGGCGCTGTCTGAAGAAGCAAAAGTTAATATTCAAAAATGTCGTGATTATTTAGACAAAAAAATGGCATTACATTCGGAGCCTATTTATGGAATAAACACTGGTTTTGGATCTCTTTGTAATGTTAAAATATCGAATGAAAATTTATCAAAATTACAAGAAAATTTAGTAAAATCACATTCTTGTGGAACAGGTGAGGAAGTACCAACTGAAATTGTAAAATTGATGTTGTTGCTTAAAATACAGTCCCTGAGTTATGGACATTCGGGCATTCAATTACAAACAGTAGAGCGATTGATTGCATTTTATAATAATGATATTCTTCCTGTAATTTATGAACAAGGTTCACTAGGAGCTTCGGGAGATTTAGCTCCATTGGCGCATTTATCGTTGCCTTTATTGGGTGAAGGTGAAGTTTATTTTGAGGGTAAAAAAGTGCATTCTAGTATCGTTTTGAAACAATTTGGTTGGCAACCGATTGTTTTACAATCAAAAGAAGGATTGGCTTTATTAAACGGTACACAATTCATGAGTGCTTATGGAGCCCATATTTTAATGAAAGTTAGTAAGTTTTCTTATTTGGCAGATTTAATTGGGACTATTTCATTAGAAGCTTTTGATGGTCGTATAGAACCTTTCCATGAATTAATTCATTTTATTCGACCTCATAAAGGACAAATTAGTACTGCAAATCGCATTAAAGGATTCTTAGCGGGAAGTGAGATTATTAATCAGCCAAAAAAGCATGTTCAAGATCCTTATTCTTTCCGTTGTATGCCACAAGTACATGGTGCTTCTAAAGATGCAATTGACTATGTAAAAAAAGTATTCAAAACTGAAATTAATTCGGTGACAGACAATCCCAATATTTTTATTGAGACTGACCAAATCATCTCTGGTGGTAATTTTCACGGACAACCTTTGGCGTTAGCCCTAGATTTTATGGCAATCGCTTTAGCAGAACTAGGTAGTATTTCAGAACGTAGGACTTATCAGTTAATTTCTGGAACGAGAAATCTTCCCGCTTTTTTGGTAGATAATCCAGGACTTAATTCAGGGTTGATGATTCCACAATACACCGCAGCGAGTATTGCAAGTCAGAACAAGCAGTTAGCAACGCCAGCTAGCATTGATAGTATTGTTTCAAGTAATGGGCAGGAAGATCATGTAAGCATGGGTGCAAATGCTGCCACAAAAGCTTTACGTGTTTTACATAATTTAGAACGAATTCTTGCAATAGAATTATTAAATGCATCGCAAGCTATTGAATACAGACATCCCTTATTATCCAGTGATTTTATTGAGTTATTTTTAGCTGCGTATCGAGAGGAAGTTCCGTTGATAAAAGAGGACAGGGTTTTACATTATGACATTGAAAATACAGTTTCATTTCTGAATACTTTTCAAATAGAAAATAATTTGTTAACAATGGCTTAACATTAGCGATTAATATTGAAGTAATTTTGCCAAACTAAATTTTAATGAAATGAACATAAATAATTTTTTCCAATTTTTGGTTCCCAAAGACAAAAAGTTTTTTCCACTTTTTGAAGAAGCTTCAAGTAACTTAATAGAAATTGCAACAAATTTGCATGAGGCTGTAAACCTTCCTTTAAAAGAACGTGAAGTTCTTTTTCAGAAAATTGATGTTTTAGAACAAAAAGGAGAGGATATTACCCGCCAAACAAACCTTGAGTTGAGTAGAAATTTTATCACACCATTTGATAGAGAGGATATTTATTCATTAATTACTTCAATTGATAATGTTGCGGGAAATCTTCATGGTGCAGCAAGTAGAATGCGTTTGTATCAAGTAGATAAAATTACCAAATCTATCAGAAAATTGACTGAAATTAATCTCGAAGCATGTCAGAATATTGATGTTGCAATTAGGGAATTGAGAGATTTGAAGAAAATGAAGAATATTACTGATGCTTGTCTTCGAATTAATAAGCTAGAAAATAAATCAGATAACGTTTATGATAAAGCAGTCCTTGATTTATTTGAAAATGAAACGGATGCAAAAAATATAATCAAATACAAGGAAGTGTTATCAGTTTTGGAAACTGCAACGGATAAATGTAAAAGTGTAGCTGGTGTTTTAGAATCCATTTCTGTAAAACATTCTTAATCCAATCCGTTTTATTCTGAAATTAAAAATATGGAATTTACTCTACTTATAGTTATTATAGTTTTAGCACTAATTTTTGATTATATCAATGGTTTTCATGATGCTGCCAATGCTATAGCAACAGTTGTTGCTACCAAAGTATTAACGCCATTCCAAGCAGTTGTTTGGGCTGCATTTTTTAACTTTTTAGCCTATTGGGTTTTTGGTTTTGGTGTAGCAGATACCGTGGCAAAAACAGCCAATACCATGGATATCAACTTAATTGTGATTCTAGCGGGTGTAATAGCAGCTATTATTTGGAATTTATTTACGTGGTGGCAAGGAATTCCTTCTAGTTCTTCCCACACATTAATAGGTGGATTTGCAGGAGCAGCCATTGCTCATGCTGGTTTTGGAGTAGTGTCTTGGTACAAAGCAGGAAAAGATGGTGGTATGCCTTCGGGAGTTTTAATAATTGTTGCCTTTATTATTTTGGCACCTTTATTAGGAGCTTTGATATCCTATATTATGTCTATTTGGTTGCTCAATTCCTCAAAGAAAAGTATTTATCCAAAAATTTTTACCGCTTTTTTAATGGTATTGACAATTTGGTTTGTAGAATCACAAATGGTTTATTTTGATCAAATTGAAAAACCTCGTTTCGATTCTCATTTTTGGAGTGTTGCTTTTGAGACACACAATATAAAATGGTTTTTAGTTGCCTTTATAGTCTTGTCAATTAGTGCCTTTTGTTTGATATTTAGTAGTTTAAATTTAAATCAGGCGACTGCTTGGTTAAAGAAAATGCAGTTACTATCCTCTGCAGCTTTCAGTTTAGGTCACGGGGGAAATGATTCCCAAAAAGTAATGGGAATTATCGCAGCTGCTGTTGCAGTTTATATCAATACAAGTGGTGTCGCTCAAGAATCATTGCCATCATGGTTGGATGTGGTGTTGCCAAATGATGAAGGTGCCTTTAAAATGCCAGCTTGGATTCCTTTAGCTTGTTACTCTGCTATTGCGGCAGGAACATTGAGTGGAGGATGGAAAATAGTGAAAACGATGGGGTCAAAAATCACAAAAGTAACTTCATTTGAAGGTGTTGCTGCTGAAACAGCAGGAGCTTTAACCTTATATTTTACAGAACATTTCAAAGTTCCTGTAAGCACAACACATACAATCACTGGATCAATCATAGGAGTTGGTCTTACTAAAAGAGTCTCTGCAGTGCGCTGGGGAATGACTGTAAGTTTATTATGGGCTTGGGTTTTAACTATTCCTATATCCGCAGTTCTTGCAGCAATCTTATACTACATTTTCAGTATTTTTATATAATCATCTGAATTATTTACACAAAAAAACCATTCTGTTAAGAATGGTTTTTTTGTACACTTTATATAAGTTTCTTTAAATTTTAGAATATAATTTATTTTATGCGAAATATTTAATCTTAAATAAAATTTCAGTTTTCATTATACAAAGCTTAAAATCTAGATTCATTTTGTTTGAATCTATCAATACGAAAAAGAGTTTGATTCGAATAATAGTAAATTATCTGTTTTTTAAAAAGAGGAAATTATAAATTGAATTCGATGTTCATTTTTTGGTGTATTGCATTTATCTTCATAATTGCAGACATTAAATTAAGTTGCTCAGATTATTTTAGATCTGCTTTTTGCTTGAAATGTTTTTCAATTGCTTTGATCATTTCACCTGCAATATCTTTGTTTGTAGCTCCTTCAATTCCTTCTAATCCGGGAGATGAGTTTACTTCTAACAATAGAGGACCTTTTGAGGAACGAATAATATCTACACCCGCCACTTTAAGATCCATTGCTTTAGTTGCTTTAATAGCTATTCTTTTTTCTTCTGCCGTAACTTTTATTATAGATGCTGTTCCCCCAAGATGAATATTGGCTCGAAATTCACCAGGCATGGCTTCCCTTTGAATAGCGGCCACTACTTTTCCGTCTATTACAAAACAACGAATGTCTTTTCCATTAGCTTCTTTAATAAATTCTTGCACCAATATATTAGCATTTAAACTTTTGAAGGCGTTTATAACACTTTCTGCTGCTTTCTTGGTCTCCGCTAGAACTACACCTTTTCCTTGAGTTCCTTCTAGTAATTTTACGATCAATGGGGAACCTCCAACCATTTTTATTAAATCATCGGTATCCAAAGGTGAATTGGCAAATCCAGTAGTGGGGATTTCCACACCATGATTTAATAGTAATTGCAAGGAGTATAATTTATCACGTGATTGCGTTATTGCGTTTGAGGAGTTCAAGCAATATACTTTTAAAGCCTCAAATTGTCTGGTCAGTGCACAACCATAAAAAGTAATGCTAGGCCTGATTCTAGGTATAACAGCATCAAATTGATTTAATATTTTTCCACCACGATAATGAATTTCGGGTGTTTTTGCATCTAATTTCATATAACATTCCTTAATATTTAAAAAATGCATTTCATGACCACGCATTTCTCCAGCTTCCATGATGCGCTTATTGCTGTATAATTCTGGATTGCTGGCCAAAAGTCCTATGCGTAAACCAGAACTTGCTTTTTCAGAATTTATATATAATTCTTTCAAAGTGTCGGGGCTTGGCTGACCCAAAAGATATTTTTGTTCTGGATCTACCAGTACTCTTCCGCTCATCGCTTCACGACCCAGTAGCATTCTGAAACCCATGGAATCTCGATTGGTTAAGGTCATCTCTATAGGCCATTGTGAAGTACCAATTTTTAAATTCGTTTGAATAACATAACGCTGTTCTCTAAAGCCACTTGAACTTTTTACGATGCGTTTGTCTATTAATGGCGCTTCACAATGAATAACTGTTTTTAGATTGTTTTGTATGGGATTAATGTCAAATTTAACCCAATTGCTTTCATTTTTTATAAATGGAGCTATATTGATGGCGTGTAAAGCTGATGTTTTTGCTCCTGAATCCACTCGTGCTTTTATGGTAGGAATTCCTATTTCTGGAAAAGAACACCATTCTTCACTACCTAGAATAACTTTATTGTCTGACATAAATTGATATTTTAACCTCTTTTTTAAATCAAATGTAAATATTTGTTTTCAAAAAAAGGATGTTTATTGTAAATAATAAACCCGTTATGTTATAAAAACGTAACGGGCTTATTGAATTGTTTTAAGAAGTAAATTTAAAGATTTGTGGCCTCTCCAGCTTTGTGAATTTGAACGGTGAGTTCTTGTGAACCCTCTTCTATATCCATGAATATTTCATCACCTGAAGTGATTTTAGAAGTTATGATTTCTTCCGCTAATGTATCTTCAACATACTTTTGAATCGCTCTTTTTAAGGGCCTTGCGCCAAATTGTTTATCAAAACCTTTCTCAGCAATAAATGCTTTTGCTTTATCAGAAAGATTTAATTGATATCCTAATTCAGCCACACGAGCAAACAATTTTTTCAATTCAATTTCGATAATTAAATCAATATCATGTTTTTCTAAGGCATTGAATACAATTACATCATCAATTCGGTTTAAGAATTCAGGAGCAAAAGTTTTCTTTAATGCATTTTCTATAATGCTTTTCGAATTATCATCAGCCTGAGCTACTTTGGCAGCGGTTCCAAAACCTACACCTTGCCCAAAATCTTTCAGTTGTCTGGCTCCCACATTTGAAGTCATGATGATAATCGTATTCTTGAAATCAATTTTGCGTCCTAAGCTGTCTGTCAAATATCCGTCATCTAAAACTTGTAATAACATATTAAAAACATCAGGGTGCGCTTTTTCAATTTCATCAAGAAGTACCACACAATATGGTTTTCTGCGTACTTTTTCAGTTAGCTGACCACCTTCTTCATATCCTACATAACCCGGAGGTGCTCCAACTAATCGTGAAATGGCAAATTTTTCCATGTATTCACTCATGTCAATACGAATCAATGCATCTTCAGAATCGAATAATTCTTTCGCTAATACTTTCGCTAATTGCGTTTTACCTACGCCAGTTTGTCCTAAGAAAATAAAAGAACCAATTGGACGATTCGGATCTTTTAATCCGGCACGATTTCTTTGGATAGAGCGCGCAATTTTCATAACCGCTTCTCTCTGCCCAATAACTTTTCCTTCTATAAGTTCAGGCAATTTGGCTAATTTGTTGCTTTCAGTTTGTGCAATTCGATTTACTGGAATACCACTCATCATAGAAACTACATCAGCAACATTATCCTCAGTAACTTCTATTCTGTTATTTTTTGCATCTTCTTCCCATTGTTCTTGAGCAATAGCTAGATCTTTTTCAATACGTTTTTCATCGTCTCGAAGTTTAGCTGCCTCTTCGTATTTTTGCTTTTTAACAACAACATTTTTCAGTTCTCGAACATCTTCTAATTGACGTTCTAAATCTAAAATTTGTTTGGGTACTTCGATATTAGTGATGTGAACTCTAGAACCTGCCTCGTCCAAAGCATCAATAGCTTTGTCTGGTAAAAAGCGTTCAGACATGTATCTATCCGTTAATTTAACACAGGCTTCAATAGCTTCTTGTGTGTAAGTTACATTGTGATGGTCTTCGTATTTATTTTTAATATTATTCAAAATGGTAATTGTTTCCGATACCGTTGTTGGCTCTACGATTATTTTTTGAAAACGTCTTTCTAGGGCTCCATCTTTTTCTATGTATTGTCTATATTCGTCTAATGTTGTTGCACCAATACATTGAATCTCTCCACGAGCTAATGCTGGTTTAAACATATTCGAAGCATCAAGCGAACCAGTGGCACCGCCAGCGCCAACAATGGTATGAATTTCATCTATAAAAAGAATGATGTCATCATTTTTCTCTAGTTCGTTCATGACTGCTTTCATGCGCTCTTCAAATTGTCCTCGATATTTTGTACCCGCAACTAAACTCGCTAAATCAAGCGTTACAACACGTTTGTTGAATAAAGTACGTGATACTTTTTTCTGAATAATTCGCAACGCTAAACCTTCGGCAATTGCAGATTTACCTACACCGGGTTCTCCTATAAGTAATGGATTATTCTTTTTTCTTCGGCTCAAAATTTGCGAAACGCGTTCAATTTCCTTTTCACGTCCCACCACCGGATCTAATTTTCCTTCTTCAGCCATTTCGGTTAAATCTCTTCCAAAATTATCTAAAACTGGAGTTTTTGATTTTTTGTTGGACTTATTTGCTGGATTGTTAAAGCTACTTTCTTTCAGACTGTCATCTTGTCCTGAATCGTCATTATACGATTCATTTCTTGGCAAATTTTCTATAAAATCTTCTTCGTTTGGAGTCATATTTAGATATTGTTCTTTGGCTATATCGTAATCAATTTTTAATTTGTTCAATAGCTTGGTTGTTGGATCGTTTTCATTTCTTAAAATACACAACAATAAATGTGCTGTGCTAATCGAGGTACTTTGAAATACTTTTGCTTCCAAAAA
>JAYTBZ010000135.1:0-1839 GCA_043736705.1 Flavobacterium sp.
TTTCATTTTTCTTTCTTGTGCAGAGGAAAAGTTTGCAGGAGAAGAATTTGGTACTATAGAAGGTAAAGTAGTTAGTGCTGTAGATTTTAAACCTATGGCAAATGTTAAAGTGTTCTCAAACCCCAATACTAGCATTGTGTTTACTGACGAACAGGGTAAGTTTGTAGTCAATAATGTAAAAGTAGGGGAGTATTCTTTTGAGGCTCAAAAGGAAGGATATATTGCTAAATTTGAAGCAGCAACCGTTAATGCAAATAAAACCTCTAATTTAGTTTTTGAGTTAAAATTATCAACTACAAATAATAAGCCTCCTACAACGCCCGTATTATTGACACCAGCAGATAATGCAATCAATCAAGCCCTAGAAATCAATTTGACTTGGACAGCTACCGATATAGAGAAAGACAGTTTAAAATATGTAATTACGTTACGAAAAGAGAATAGTACAGAGGTCGTAACTTTTCCTAACATTTCCAAAAACACATTAACCATTAAAGGTTTGTCCTATAGCACTAAATACTATTGGCAAGTAGCAGTTTCTGATGCTGTTAATCCGGCTGTTTTAAGTCCTGTGCGCGCTTTTACCACAATAGACTTCCGTGATGCTAGATTTCTGTTCGTCAAAAAGGAGGTTAACAATTATGTAATTTATTCTGGAGATGAAAGTGGTAATCAGTTACAGTTGACCAGTACTAGCGTAAATAGTTGGCGCCCTAGAAAAAATAATCAAGTAAATAAAATAGCATTCATAAGATCAAATGGTGGTCAAAATCACATTTACACTATGAATCCAGATGGAACCAACGTATTAAAAATCACTAATTCTGCACCCATTTCTGGATTTAATTCAGATTATCTCAATTTTTCTTGGAATACTTCTGGAAGCCAAATCATATACCCATCTTTTGATAAGCTGTATCGCATCAATAATGATGGAAGTGGTTTAACCAAGATTTATCAAACACCAAATGGTAAGTTCATTTCTGAGTGCGATTGGAGTAATGACGGTTCAAAAATCGCAATAAAAGTAAATGACCCTAATGGTTACAACGCTGAAATTTATGTTATCAATATAGCAGGAACATTACAAAATCAGATTGTGTCAGGTGTTGATGGAGCGATAGGAGGGCTTAATTTTTCTATAAATGGACACCGATTAATCTTTACAAGAGACATATCTGGCTTTGAAGATGCAAATTACAGGCAACTAGATACCCGAGTTTTTCAAGCCGTATTAAGTACTGGCGTAAATACAGAAATAAGTGCTGAAAAACCTATCGGGACAATAGATATTGACATAAGATTTTCGCCAAATGAAGCTGAATTTATTTTGATGAACACCTCAAACGATGGCTTGTCTATTAAAAATATAATCAAGTACACTCCTGCAGGGAACAATCTTGGCGCATCGCGTCTGATACTTTTTTCGAATGCAAGTATGCCAGATTGGGAATAGGGTTTTTAATTAAAATTTAAAAATCTTCATGCCTATTTTTTTTTGATTATGAACTTAATAAATGCAATTGTAAGTTGAGTATTCTAATCACACATTAATCTAGATATAAAGATTTTTATAGAAATAGATTTATTTTAGAACTACCTGAAAAAAACGAAAAAGAACGAGTGGACAACCGCAGAGTCGAGATTTTGATCCTGCAAAAATAGTACAAAAATCCTATAACCTTGTTCCTAATTCCTAAATCAAATTAGTATCTTTGCACCACAACTACCTGCCTAAAAGCAGGCTTCACAACTATACTACATGAGTTCAGATACTTCAAAAAGATATGCGCTTCGCGGTGTTTCGGCATCCAAAGAAGATGTTCATAATGCTATAAA
>JAYTBZ010000136.1:0-1826 GCA_043736705.1 Flavobacterium sp.
CCCTTCGGCGAAGAGTAAACTGTCTCCAACTCTAGCCAGTATAGAAAAATTTCCCAATTTATCTGAAACTACTGCTTGCTGACTTTTTAAATTCAATACCGTAATTCCCTCTAAAACTGAAGATTCAAAAGTAGCCCTACCTTTCAATTTGATACGAAACGAGTCTTGAGCTAAACCATTTGTAACAACAAATGCTAAAAAAAAGTAAACAATTCTAATCATCCATTTATGGAATTCGTTACAAACCGTTCGTAAAAGTATCTCAATGCACTCCAAATTAAGTACTAATAGCTTGATAAAAAAATGTTAATTAAAAATGCCCGAACAAGAACAGTGATTTTATACCTTTAGTGCAAATTATGCACTTAAAAATGAAAAACATACTCATCGCAAGTACCTCTACACTTGCAAATCAAAATTATCTAGACTATTTATTACCTGAATTAAAAATTCATTTTCGAAACTGCTCTACCATTCTTTTTATCCCTTACGCAAGACCTGGTGGCATATCACACGACGAATATACTGGTATGGTTAGTTTGGCCTTCGCCAAAATAAATAAAAAAGTAATCGGAATCCATCAGTTTGAAGAGGCATCACAAGCCTTGAAAAAGGCTGAAGGCATTTTTACTGGCGGTGGAAACACATTTGTTTTAGTTTCACAATTGTATAAAACCAACGCAATGGAAATGCTCTCTGAAGTAGTAAAAAATGGAACTCCCTATTTAGGAACCAGTGCAGGAAGTAATATTTGTGGACTAACTATGCAAACTACAAATGACATGCCGATTGTTTTTCCGCCAAGTTTTAAAACGTTAGGTTTAATTCCATTTAATCTAAACCCGCATTATTTAGATCCCGATACCAATTCTAAACACATGGGAGAAACCAGAGAAACCAGAATACAAGAATATCATGCTTATAATTCGGTACCCGTCCTAGGATTAAGAGAAGGAAGTTGGCTGGATGTAAAAGGCGAAAGCATTACTTTGAAAGGAGTTTTAACAGCCCGTTTGTTCCGACAAAACCAACCGCCTGAAGAAATCGAAAGCGGAATTGATTTACATTTTTTGAAATAATTTAAAAAATAGCTCACAAAAAAGCCGAAACATAATGTTTCGGCTTTATAATGGGTAATAAGAGACCCTATATTGTATCATTGCATTTAAAGGATACCACACTCTGGCACACGATAAAACTTAAAATAAAAAAGCCTCAAACAAAAGTTTAAGGCTTTAGAGCGAAAGACGAGGCTCGAACTCGCGACAACCAGCTTGGAAGGCTGGAGCTCTACCAACTGAGCTACTTTCGCATTAGAATAAAAAAAATCTTAAATAAGACTTAGAGCGAAAGACGAGGCTCGAACTCGCGACAACCAGCTTGGAAGGCGGGAGCTCTACCAACTGAGCTACTTTCGCATTAACAACGGTGCAAATATAAATAATAATTCTGCTTCAATGCAAGTTTTTTTTCTGAAAAATCACAATCTTCTCCTCACAATATTTTTTAATAAAGCATCTGTAAATCATAAAGAATTTATTATGAAAATATTATACCTTTATTAAGCCTAAAAAATCTTTGAAAAAAAATACAAAATATCAAACAAATCTCTGCTTTGGAGACATTTCCAGTAAGATATCCTGTCCGTCGAGCCGATAAATCAATCGATAGTTGTCATTTCGATGGCGACAATCTAGAAACTACGATACATTTTGGCTTACTTGACCAGAACAATCTGATTGGTGTTATTTCAACATTCGAAGCGAAAAATAATTCATTTGTTGCAGAAAAACAGTTTCAAATTCGGGGAATGGCGGTTTTGAAAG
>JAYTBZ010000137.1:0-8972 GCA_043736705.1 Flavobacterium sp.
ACTCAATGAATTGATAAATGTATTTAATCCTTCATCCATCCATGCAAATAAACGTTCGTTAGAGCCAACAATCATGGGGAACCATCCATGTCCAAATTCGTGGTCAGTTACTCTCCATAATTCACTTCCTTTTGATTTCCAGTCGCAAAAAACAATAGCTGGATACTCCATGCCTCCTTCATTTCCAGCTACATTGGTGGCAGTTGTATAAGGATACTCGAACCATCTTTTAGAGTAATTTTCAACTGATGATTTTGTATATTCCGTTGCACGACTCCAAGCATCTTCACCAACGCTTTCAATAGGATATGCTGAAATAGCTAGCGATTTTTTACCACTTGGTAAATTAATTTTTGCGGCATCAATAATAAATGCTGCTGAGGATGCCCAAGAAACATCTCGAGCATTTTTTATTTTAAAATGCCAATCTAAAGTTGATTTTCCATTAGGTCTAGAAGTTGTGTTTGTCACTTCGGCTGCTGATCGGATTACAACAGTTTTGTCGCTTTTGGCAGCTAATGCCCACCTCTTCAATTGTTCTGTAGTGTATACTTCAGACGGATTGACTAATTCACCGGAACTTACTACAATATGATTTGCAGGAGCGGTAATGGTAACATCAAAATCGCCAAATTCCAAATAAAATTCGCCAGCTCCTAAATAAGGTAAAGTGTTCCAGCCTTTTACATCATCATAAACGCATATTCTAGGGTACCATTGCGCCATGGTAAATACTTTTCCATTTTTAGTGTCTAAAACACCCATTCTATCCGACCCAAAGTCAGGAGAAATAAATGAAAAATCAATTTTAAGTTGGACACTTCCACCATTTGGGTTTATCTCTTGCGGAAGAAATACTTGCATTCTAGTATCAATTATTTCAAATTTCGCATCCGTTTCTATGGTTTTGCCTTTATTATTAGAGACTATCTTAATCGATTTTATTTTATGTCCTCCGTCAAAAACTTGTCCTTTATCACCGTTACGACTACCAGTTATTGGAATTAAGGTCTCTCCACGAGAATTGTTTTTAAATAAATTCTGATCGACATTCATCCATAAAAAAGAAATTTTGTCTGGACTATTGTTAGTGTATGTTAAAATTTCAGAACCAATAATTTCATTGTTTTTTTCATTCAGAGTAGCAGTTAATTTATAGTCAGCTTTATTCTGCCAATATTTTGCTCCAGGCTGACCGCTTGCTGACCGCGATTCGGTGCCATTTTTAGTATAAAAATTGGGGCCAAAAGAATCGTGATAATTGTATTTTGACGAACTCTTGTTATTTACATTAGTTACAGTTTTGGTTTCTTGTGCTTGGAGTGACGCTACTCCAAAAAACAAAGCTAAATAAGGTGTAGCTTTAGAGAAAATGTTTTTCATAATTTGATTTTTTGATTGATGATTGTTAGTTACGATCTTTAAAACGATTAAAAAATAGGGTTTAGATTGTTAAAAATTAATTATTTTTTCAAATAGGGTTCAAAAAAAACATCCTTGATTAATGGATGTTTTTTATGACTTTTCAAAATTGTTTATATTCTGCTGATACTGCCTCCAGAATTGGATTCCTTGCGAATTGATTTTGGTTCTTTGCTATAGCTTATGCTTCCGCCACTTGATGCTTCGGCATCTAAACTTACAATGGCACTGGTACTTATAGTTGCACCGCTGGATACATCTGCAGTGACTTCATTTGAGGCCAAATTTTTACCATTGATGGCACTGCCACTAGAGGCACTCAATTGTGTCTTTAAAGCAAGACCATCAATTTTGATAGTACTCCCACTACTAGAATCGCAGGTAATATCATCCGCTTCTATAATGAGATCTATTGTCGCAGCACTTGATGTGTTTAGTGCTATATTTTCCCCTTTTATGGTGCTTTTACTTGTAATTGAAGCATCGCTATTGGCCTCTAATTGTTCTATTACAGGCATTTTAACGGTTACTTTCATAACCTCGGTATTGATAAAATAAGTTTCATCACAAGAAATTACTAGTGTTCCATTTTCTACAGTTGTAATAATGTGTTTTTGCAAGTTGTCATCCGCTTCAACTACAATTTCGGTTTCGTTTGATTGCTCTAACACAACATTTATAGAATTACTCACTTCAATGTTCTTGAAATTGCCAGTAACGGTTCTTTTTTCGGTGGTAACATTGCCGCTACCTTCCAACGAATTTAAGTTAATCGAATGTTTGCAAGAGGCAAACAGTAATGCAGTTAGGACAACCAAGATAAATTTTGTAATTAATGTGATGATTTTCAACATAGCTTTAGTTTTTTATAATTATACCATTTTTACTTACTGATAACCCTTTTTTTGTACCTGTTTCATTTACTGTTACCGTTTCGCCATTTACTCTTACTGTAGTGGTCTTGATAGTGTCATTTTCAGTATTGTCTCCAGTAATATTTACTTCAACACTACCATCATTATCATTTGAATCAACATCATCAAATTCGTTTTCATCTGCAGGACAATTTAAACATTTTATTTGAGAATCTCCCACTTTGTATATGTAATTGTCTGAGCTGTAGTGTAAGTTGAAAAAAGAATCGTCAGATCTGTCATAATGTTGAACAGATGAATCTGGTTTCAAGAGCATTCCTTTTGGTAGGTATAAAAACAGTTCTACTTCTTGATCACGAAATTTATTCGTTACCTCAGTAAGTAAATAATTGTCCAGAATCAATTGATTTCCTACCACTTTTATAGCGTATTTAATTTTCTCAGCTCTTTGTTTAGCATCTTGAAAAGATTTTCCTCTAGCTATTTTTTCAATTTGAATGAAAGGTAATTTCTCATCAGTACGTAACATTTCAATTCTTACGTTGTTAGAATAGATTAATTGTGTGTTAGCTGAATCTTGTACAAATCTAAAGTTTTCAGGGTTATAAATATTTTTAGTGTAATATTCATTGTATCTAAATTTTACAAACAAAGTATCATTAGGTTGAACATTGATAGTTTGCTTTTGAACCGTTTTTCCTTCATAAGCAACTTCAGATGCTTGTTTTATTCCTATCGAAATAAGTATTGCAATAGCTATAATCCAGAGCGCTAATAAAGTGTATTTAGCTATACTTCCAATTGATTTAATTGTAGGTGACAACAATTTGAAACCTAAAAGAGTCAAGAAAAAGAACGGAATTCCAACAGCAAAAAACATAAGTAAACCAAAAGACCAAATTGGGTAATCAGTGAAATTTCCAGCTTCTATGAAACTTTTCCAAGGCACATCGATAAAATCAGAAGAACCTAAAGTAAAAACAGCTATTAGTAATGAAATTATAGTTGCTATTCCCGTCATGATCAAAATTACTCCTAAAAACTTAGCAAAAACTTTGAATACGGTCATGATAAAATCACCGAAGGAATTTCCCAATCTTCCTGCACCTGTTTTTATTTGATTCCCGTATTTATCGTAATCAACGTTTTTGAATTTATCTGAAACATTTTCAAATTCCTCTCTTACTTTTCTTTCAATATTCGAAATGGTAACGGGTTCCCCCGTCATTTCTAGTTTTTCAGATGTCGTTATAGCTTCGGGTGCTACAATCCAAAGGATGATATAAGCTAAAATTCCAGTACCAAATCCAGCAAAAACTAATAGTATCAGTGCAATCCTGATCCAAACAGCATCTAGTCCAAAATAATGACCTAAACCCGAAGCTACACCGCCAATCATTCCTTTTTCTTTATCGCGATATAATTTTTTTGTTCTGGTGTTTGCAGTAGCATTGTAAGCAGTAGAACCTTTTAATTCATCTTCTATAATGTAATCTTCTGGTTGTCCCATTACGGCAATAACAGCATCTACATCTTTTAAACCCACGACTTGCTTGTCGTTTGTTAGTTTCTCATTCAATAATTCCGAAACACGCATTTCAATATCTTTTATGATTTCATCATGTCCTGATGAGTTCGATAAAGAACGTTTTATGGCATCAAAATAACGGGTCAATTTTTGGTATGCATCTTCATCAATATGAAAAATCATTCCGCCTAGATTTATATTTACAGTTTTGTTCATGACTATTGTTTTTGGTTGGTTATAAGGTTTACAGCATCGGATAATTCAGTCCATGTACCACTAAGTTCTTTTAAAAATGTTTGTCCTATTTCGGTGAGACCGTAATACTTTCTTGGCGGTCCAGATGTGGACTCTTCCCAACGGTAGTTGAGCAATCCATCATTTTTTAATCGGGTTAGTAAAGGATAAATGGTTCCCTCAACCACTAATAACTTTGCGTTTTTTAATGTGTCTAATATTTCCGATGTGTATGCATCTTTTTCTTTTAAAACAGATAGGATGCAAAACTCGAGAACACCTTTACGCATCTGGGCTTTTGTGTTTTCAATGTTCATAATTTCTTCTTTTTGATTTTGATTGGATTAAATAGTTCATTTTTTGATTGATGATTGATGATTGTCTGCAAGAAATAAAGCAGTTATGAAAAGCTTAATTTTTTTGGAGCTTAATCCCGCTTTTCATTGCAATCTTTTTTATTTTTAGGAAAAATAAAAAAGGATTTCTATTGCAATCGGGGCTAGCAAATTCGCTTGATGAGAGCGTTTATTTTATAAAGGGAATCGTTATAGGATAGTTGTATTTTTCACCATTTGATGTTTTAATAGAGGCATAAATGATTAAAAAGAATTCAGCGACTTTCAAAAGACCAAACAGTATAACAGCTAGCAAACCTACTGTTAACATTCCTATGTTTCCTTCGAAATTAAAATTTTTAAAAACAAAATCGTGATCATTAAATACTGCCTCAAAAGGAACATTATTAAAAAGTGTGATTAAAAATGTGGGAACAGCAATTAAAACAAGCACTAACGAATACAATAATAAACTCAACTGAAAATTTAGCACTTGTTTTCCGTGGTGATCCACAAATTCAGAACTTTCTTTTTTTGAACTCCAAAATAATATTGGAAAAATATAATTCCCAAAAGGAATAAAATATTGAGTTAATGCACTCAAGTGAGTAAATGTTGCGGTATTTTTTTCAGTTGTGGTTTCCATTCTATTTTTTTTTAATTAGTTATTGATTGATGATTGAACTCTTGATTAGGTATGTTTCTTTGTACCTAGTAATTTCTTATGCAAATATATATCTAAAAGACAGTATCTTGTTTCGCATAGTACCAAATATTAACAAAAAATTAACAAAATAATTTAATAGGCACGCATAGTATTTTTTTGTACTTTAGCAAAAAACCTAGTGATAATGTACCTGCAGGTATTCAAACTTTCAAAAAAGCAAGGAATAATGGTACGACACAATTTTTATTAAACCTATATTTATTTCCTATGAAACTGACTACATCAAAACTCAATAAATTTCTCTTTTTTAAATTACCATCAGCGTTTATCTGTGGTGTGCGCGTCACGACTATTGATGAAAAAAAATGTGTGGTATCCGTAAAACACCGATGGATCAATCAAAATCCATTTAATTCTATGTATTTTGCTGTACAAGCGATGGCGGCAGAACTGGCAACAGGCGCCTTAGTAATGTATCAGATTCAAAAAAGCGGGAAAAAAATATCGATGCTTGTAGCCAACAATAAAGGAAATTTCACAAAAAAAGCTACTGGAAGAATTACTTTTACGTGTAATGATGGGCATTTAATCGAGCAAGCTATTCAGGAAACTATAAAGACTGGTGAAGGCCAAACCTTTTGGATGAAGTCTATTGGTACTGATGAAAAAGGGATTCAAGTATCAGAAATGGACTTTGAATGGAGTGTACGCGCTAAATAGAGCCCAGCATAGATTAGTACAATCTAGCTTTACAAGACATTATTACAAATGCATATTACTAAATATCGAAAAACACCGCTCAAATCAGCGGTGTTTTTTTTGGATATAATTAAAGTATTTAACATTTTTTGCTAGAAGCCTTTGCCATTGTAGCATCGCACTTTTTTCCTTCAGCTTTGCATTTAACTTGGCACTTTTCTAACATTTCAGCACTCATCGCTTTGGATTTAGAATCTTTTTTAGAACAACAGGATTCCTTTTTAGTTCTTTCCTGTGGATTTGCCTTGTTTTCTTGAGCACTTCCAACTATTGTTACAAATGCAATGGCTAATACAGTTACTATTTTTTTCATTTTCATTTTTTTAGATATTGTTAGCTTATGATGGTGTCTATTTTATTATTTCAAATATAATTAAAAATAGTACATTTTAATATAAAGTTCAGTAGTCCCAAAATAATTTTATTATCTGAGCTCAAAATATTTTTTGACATATATTAATTAATGAATCAGCATTTAGTTCAGTATTAATAAACCAGATATTTTACAAGCTACACCTGAACGTAATTATAATGGGCTCGTAGCGTTTACGAAATAAATTTAGTGATATAATCTAAAATCAAGCAGTTTGCAGCGAGCATATTGCTTTTCAAATAATTCATTGACTATTGTTATTGGATCATCTAGTTCTTCAAATAAACTAAAAAATAGCGTATCCAAGTAGCTACTTGTTAATGTTGTAAAGGCTGTACCGTATCCAGAAATAGCCCGTGCTCCGGTAACATCCAGGAAATACTGAGCCTCATCGTTGCTCAAGTTTAAATCCTTTGAATTTGCAAAATGTAAAATTTTCCCTTTCATTTTTCCTTCAAAAATTTCTGCTATTTCTTCCAAATTATAATAATATCCATTGAGGCAAATAGTATTTGCTTCGCCTTGCATTACAAAGTAGATTATTTCATAATTTTTGAAATTATGATCGTCGTAAAGCAATGTATTTAAACTTTCCTCTAAACTCTCAATAGTATCGCATGTCTTATAAATGCTAGTGATTCCCTGCTTAAAAGCTAATTGTTCTAAGTTTTTTACAACTTCGCTAGTTGTTTCAGTTTCAATATCAGCAACGGCCTCAAGGCAAAAAATAAAAGTATCTGAATCCATGGAGTATAATTTATGAAAATGAGAAATAATTTATAAAGCGGAACACATTTAATTTGATTCTAATAAATCTGAGGTTTTAAAATAAGCAGCAATATTTTGGTAATTATTTCTGAAACTTGTATCTTTTATTGTCCCACTTTGTGTTTTCCATTTACAAAAATACTTCAGAAACGAATTCGCCAGTAGTTTTTTATTCTAATTAATTGTTAACTATTAGATTTCGATTTCGATAATCTAATTTTAAAGTTTCGTTATTCAATTATTAATAAAGATAAGGACTAAATTGATTTTTTAGTTGGGAATTATCAAATCAAACTGGAGAGTCATTTAAGAAGAAATAACTTTAATACTCAATCCACCTGAAATAATTTAATTAGTAAATTATGGACAAGGATTTAATTCCGAATTAAAGATAAAACTGGCAACTAATTTATAGAAAATCAACCAATAGAGAAATATACTTTTACTTATGGAGTAAACTTGGTTACTAATAACCGAAATAAAATTTTGCTTTTCTAAAATACAGTATTGTATCAGGTAATTTTTTTTCTTTATAGTAGCAAAAGATTTAAATGATTAAAATTTTTAATACCTTAGTTAAAAGCATAGTTTGGAATAAATATAATCTCTCACTAAGTTCCATAAAAAAGACAATTGGCGCTTTTATAATGTAACAAATAATAAAAATAAGAACTAACTATTTAGAAAGTAAGAAAATATAAAAAATCAACTAATAAACCTTAAACAATGAAAAACCTAAAAATTTCTTTTGTTGCTGCCATCGTTCTTATGGCTTCGTGCAATAAAAAAGAAGAATTAATTTCAGGTGTTACCAAAAAAAATATGGATACGCTTGTAAATCCTGGTGACAACTTTGATGCCTATGTAAATGGAACGTGGGTAAAAAACAATAAAATTCCAGCTGATAAAACTTCGTATGGTGCTTTTGATATGTTGTATGATCAATCTCAAAAAGATGTAAAAGCGATTATCGAAGAAGCATCAAAAGGTACTTTTACCGAAGGTTCAGATGAACAGAAAATTGGCGATTACTACAGCTCTTTCATGAATAGAAAAGATCGTGATGCCAAAGGAATTGCGCCAATCCAACCAGAACTTAAAAATATTGATGCTATTGCAAATTATTCAGATTTGGCAGCTTATTTTGGAAAATCAAACAGAACAGGTGTTTCAATGCCTTTCTCTGTTGTCGTTACCGAAGATTTTAAAAACCCAAAACAGTACACTTTAATGACTTGGCAAGGCGGATTAGGTCTTCCTGAAAGAGAATACTATTTGCAAGCCGATGCCAAAATGGTAGAAACGCGTGCAAAATATGTAGCACATATAGAAAAAATGTTGCAGTTGATTGGACTTCCAAATGCAGCTGAAAGTGCTACTAAAATTATGGCTTTGGAAACCGTATTGGCAACCAACCACATGAAAAAAGAGGAAACTAGAAACACGGCAAAACTATATAACAAATATAATGTAGCCGATTTAAAAAAGTTAATGGCCGATTTCGATTGGAATGCAATGCTTAAAAATGCAGGTATCGAAAAAGAAAAAACAATCGTAATTTCTCAGGTCGAATACACCAAAAGCTTAAATAATATTATCAAAAACACGCCAATAGATACTTGGAAAACCTACCTTAAATGGAGTTTGATCAACAATACTGCTAATTATTTAACAACGGCTTTAGACAAACAAAATTTTGACTTTTACGGAAAAACACTTTACGGTACAGAAGCTCAGGAAGAAGATTGGAAAAGAGGCGTAAATTCTGTAAACGGTGGCTTGGGAGAGATTGTGGGTAAAGTCTATGTAAAAAAGCATTTCTCGCCAGAAGCGAAAGAACGCATGACCGGAATGGTGAAAAATCTATTGAAAGCTTATGCTGAAAGTATCAAGAAGCTAGATTGGATGAGTGCAAACACCAAGAAAGAAGCACTTGCCAAAGTAGATAAATTCATGATTAAAATTGGTTATCCAGACAAATGGAGAGATTATTCAGCTTTAAAAGTGGCCA
>JAYTBZ010000138.1:0-1821 GCA_043736705.1 Flavobacterium sp.
CATGTTGAAAGTTTTAGCCGAAAGAAACTTCCCAGTAACAGAATTAATTCCAGTAGCATCAGAACGTTCTGTTGGGAAAGAGATTGATTTTAAAGGTCAAAAGTATACTGTTGTAGGTTTGCAAACTGCTGTTGACATGAAAGCAGATATAGCCTTGTTCTCGGCTGGTGGAGATACTTCATTAGAGTGGGCTCCAAAATTTGCAGCAGCAGGAACAACTGTTATTGACAATTCATCGGCTTGGAGAATGGATCCAACCAAAAAATTAATCGTTCCAGAAATCAATGCAAGCGAATTAACCGTAGCAGATAAAATCATTGCAAATCCTAACTGTTCAACTATTCAAATGGTTTTGGTATTGGCTCCCTTGCACAAAAAATACAACATCAAACGCGTGATTGTTTCTACATATCAATCCATAACTGGAACAGGTGTAAAAGCAGTGCAACAATTGGAGAATGAATATGCAGGTATTGCTGGGGATATGGCGTATAAATACCCAATTCACAGAAACGCAATTCCACAATGCGACTCTTTTGAAGAAAATGGATACACCAAAGAAGAAATGAAACTAGTTCGTGAAACCAAAAAAATCTTAAGTGATAATACCATTGCTGTTACTGCTACAGCTGTTCGAGTTCCAGTAGTAGGCGGTCACAGCGAAGCGGTAAACGTTGAATTCTCTACTGATTTTGATATCAATGACGTGAGAAATATTTTGCACCACACCGATGGTGTTGTAGTTCAAGACAATACAGACACGTATACGTATCCAATGCCTTTGTACGCAGAAGGAAAGGATGCCGTTTTTGTGGGAAGAATTCGTAGGGATTTAAGCCAAGAAAACACCTTAAATATGTGGATTGTTGCAGACAATTTGCGAAAAGGAGCCGCTACAAATACCGTTCAAATTGCTGAATATTTGATTGCAGCTAGATTGGTGTAAATCGATTTTTATTTTAAAAATGAAACCATTTCACTCGCAAAAATATATTTTGTGAGTCAAATGGTTTTCTTTTTTCTTGTTTTTGTTACCTTTGGGTCGAATGAAAAAGAATAAACTCATAGTAAGTCTTTCTCTGGTTGTTACAGTATTGTTCTCCATGCTGTTCCAGTCATTGCATACGTATGAGCATTTGGCTAAACAGTTTTCCCAAAAGCAATGCCATCATAAATACAATGTTACTGGTACAGAGATAACGCATCAACACCACAAATTAGACCATTGCTATATTTGTGAGTTTGCTTCAGGGAGTTATACAACTCCTAAAGATTTCTCCTATCAATTGTATTCCAATATTCTAGAAATCCCTTATTTTTTTACTGCAACGGAAACCATTACTTCGTTTTCCGGTAGTTTGTATTCCCATCGCGGACCACCTGTAAATAGTTTAAGCTGAATTTATTTTGGCTTCTGTTGAATTTATTTCAGCACGAATAATTTTTTATTTACTAAATAATTCCAGTCTCGGCTCCCTCTCTTTTGGAGAAAGTAGACCATAGGAATACTATAATCATTTTCAATGAAAAAATTTATCATAGCCCTTTTTTTAGGGTTTTCGGCGATGCTTCAAGCGCAAAATACGTTATCGGGAACCGTAACCGATTTAAAAAACCAACCCATAAAAGGCGTTTCAGTATACGCATCAGAATTGCATAAAGGAACCACTACAGATGAAAACGGAAAATATACATTTTCAAATCTGCCAAACAGAAACTTAAAGATCAGCTTTACACTCATAGGATTTGCAACCCAAAACAAAACCATAAGCAGTCTTCAAAAAGAAAATACATTAGATATTATACTTGAGGAAGCGATTT
>JAYTBZ010000139.1:0-1815 GCA_043736705.1 Flavobacterium sp.
TACTACATCAAAATAAACAGATCCATTGGCTTCATATCCAATTCCTTTGTCGATTATAGTTTTAATAATTTCAATTTGTTCGATAATATGACCCGTAGCTGTTGGTTCAATACTTGGTGGTAAAAAATTAAATTCGTTCAAGATATCATGAAAATCTACCGTATAACGTTGCACCACTTCCATAGGTTCCAGCTGCTCTAAACGTGCTTTTTTTGCAATTTTATCTTCACCTTCATCTACATCATCCACAATATGCCCTACGTCTGTAATATTTCGCACGTAGCGTACTTTATAATCCAAATGCAAAAAATACCTAAAAATAATGTCAAATGACATGAAGGTACGAACGTTTCCAAGATGCACATTACTATAAACCGTAGGTCCACAAACGTACATTCCTACATTTCCTTCGTGAATGGGTACAAATGTTTCTTTTTCTCCCGAAAGAGAATTGTATATTTTTAGAGTTTGGCTACTGTATAATGGCATAAGAGGTTAATCGTTTAATCGGTTATTTGTTTTTTTGGCGAACTGTTTATTGGTTGAACAGTTATCCGATTCAATCATTAGATAAATAATATTTTTTTAAGCTATTAATTTGATTGCAAATTTTTTCTAACTTTTCCCTGGTCAATAAATATTCTTCATTTGAAATGAAATTCAAATCATAAGATATCATTAAATGACTCAATGTTTCCATTGCAGATGAATAAGAGATTGTTAAAAAATGAGCTTTGTCTTTATTGGTGTTTCTGGAAGTTCCTTCAGCGATGTTTGTCGCTATAGAGGAAGCACTTCTCTTTAATTGAGATGTCATTCCGTATATTTCGTTCGTAGGATATTTATTTGTTAATTTATAAATATCCAAAATGAAAAGCCTCGAATTTTGCCAAACTTCCAGTTTCTCAAATGAAAAAATATACATAGTAAATAAGTTTATTTAATAATTTATTGTTGTTTGAATGGTTTACATACTTACGAATCAAATATTTATCGAATAAACGATTAACCAAATCAACAAATTAACGATTTACCAAATTTAGAATTTTGTTTCTAATTTGATATAATCCAAAAACTCTCTTCGCGTTACATTGTCTTTAAATTTCCCACCAAATTCGGAGGTCACCGTACTACTTTCAATATCGCTAATTCCTCTCGAATTTACACACAAGTGTTTGGCGTCAATAACGCAAGCTACATCCTCAGTTCCTAGTGCTTGCTGTAATTCCTGTACAATTTGCATTGTCAATCGCTCTTGTACCTGAGGTCTTTTAGCGTAATATTCAACGATACGGTTCATTTTAGATAGACCTATAACCCTACCATTTGAAATATAAGCAACATGCGCTCTTCCAATAATAGGTAATAAATGATGCTCGCAAGTAGAATAAACAATTATGTTTTTTTCTACTAACATTTCGCCGTATTTGTAATTATTATCAAAAGTAGATGCTTTTGGTTTTTTTGAAGGATTTAAACCTCCAAAAATTTCTTTCACAAACATTTTTGCCACACGATTGGGCGTGCCTTTTAAACTATCATCTGTCAAGTCCATTCCAAGGGTACTTAAAATACTCTCAACATCTTTTTTAATTTTTTCAATTTTTTCATCATCAGAAAGGTAAAAAGCATCATCTCTTACCGGATTTTTTGCGGACAAACTAACATGATTATCTCCTATTTCGTCTTGAAATTCTTCGTTTTTTATCATTAAAAGCAACTATTATAGTGGGTATATTTATTTGAGCGGTAAAGATAAATAATAAAAAGTAAAGTATTTCTATAGCCTAAGTATTTAAGAGTACTTTATTGTTT
>JAYTBZ010000140.1:0-1812 GCA_043736705.1 Flavobacterium sp.
AAAGGCATGAAATTTGTCCCAGGAAAGGTAGACGAATGGATGGATTGTGGAAACAAAAATGTCACTGTAGAAACCAATTCACGAATGCTAGGTTTCTTGCATAATGACGGCATACATTTAGTGGATGATACTGTAAAATTAGAAAATTCAACCATTATTCCGCCTTGTTATATTGGTAAAGATGTCATTTTAATCAATGCGACTGTTGGTCCAAATGTTTCTTTAGGAAACAGTTGTCACGTTGTAAATAGTACCATACAAAACAGTTTGATACAAACGCATACGCACATAAAAAATGCAAATCTCGATAATGCCATGATCGGAAATCACGCTAATTTTGATGGTAATTTTACCAGTATCAGTATTGGAGATTACTCTGTTTTAGAATAATCACCATCCGAAAGGAGAACAAAAGGAATGATGAAAAAAAGACTTTTTATTGTACTATTGCTCGCTTTGCAATGCAATTCGGCTTTGCTATGGGCACAAATAGAACCAGATGACATTAAGCTGGATGCAGATCAATTTCAAGAACTTTTTTTCGAATCCTTAATGCAAAAGGGAATTGAAAACTATGACAAAGCAATAGTGGCGCTAGAAAAAGCAAATAAATTCAAGCCAGATGACGCTTCGGTATATTACGAATTAGGAAAAAATTACTTGGCGTTAAAAGAATATAAAAATGCCTTCTCTTCTTTTGAAAAAGCTACTCAAATAGATCCAAAAAACAAATGGTTTTGGGTTGGAATGTATGATGTGAGTTACGAAACTAAAAATTTCACTCAAGGAATTACCGTTATTAATAAATTGATTGAATTCGACTCCAATTATAAAGAGGATTTGACCTCGCTTTACATGGCAACCAACCAGTTTGATAAAGCGTTAGCTTTAATTCAAGAACTCAATGAAACTACTGGAAAAACAGATCGCAGAGAATTATACAAAAGCCAGATTTTATCTGTAGGGAAATTTCAGAATGCTGAAATTACCAATCTTGAACAGTTGATTGAAAAAAATCCGCAAGAAGAGTCTAATTATATCAGCTTGATATTTTTATATTCTAAAAATAATGAAGAGAAAAAAGCGTTCGAAATTGTTCAGAAGTTGGAAAAAGCAATCCCAGGTTCTGAATGGGCACAGGTAACTTTATTCAAAAAATATTTGGATGCTAATGATGGTCCACAAACGGTTAAAGCGATGAATATTGTTTTGGCTAGTACCAAAATAGATTCGAAAATTAAGCACCGAATTTTAAATGAGTTTCTACTTTTTACGGAGAAAAATCCACAATACGTTGCTGATTTAGAGAAATCCGTTAGCTATTTTGATACTGATAAATCGGTAGCAGTAGCAAAAGAAATAGGAAAGTTTTTCCAAGTAAAAAAACAATGGGAAAAAGCAATTAAATATTATAGTCTAGCTTTGAAAACAGGGTCGCAAGATGATATAGAAACGAATTTACTTTTGCTGCAAGCGCAAACAGAGTTGAAACAATTTGAAAGTGTTGCTACAAACGCTATGCTTTTGGTAGAAAGTTTCCCAACCCAAGCTCAGTTTTATTACTATGCCGGACTAGCGAACAATCAGTTAAAGCAATATAAAAAAGCCAAAGACTTTCTAGAAATGGGCATGGATTATGTAGTAGAGAATAAGGAATTAGAAATTAATTTCAATATTCAATTAGGAGAGACCTACAACGGATTGGGAGATTTCAAGAAAAAAGACTTGTTTTTTACCAAAGCCAATCAATTATTAAAAGAAAAAAAGTAATGAAAAAAATAGCATTAGTACTTGTACTTTCTGTTTTTGTAC
>JAYTBZ010000141.1:0-1811 GCA_043736705.1 Flavobacterium sp.
TGGAATATCTGGATTTACTTGTAAGTTTTCAGTAGGTCTGTTTTCTTTTCCGATAGTAGCTACCATTGGAATTCCGAAAACTAAAGTAGGATCAATTTGTGTTTCCCACCACACAGCCGTTCCGGTACCTGGCACTCCCATTCCAATTAATTTTCCAATTCCGTTTTGCTTGTACACGTATGGGAAAATAAACGCATCTGAATAGTTTCCTTCGCCCATTAATACACAACTAGGTTTAGTCCATCTTCCTAATGGCTCTGCATCTTTCAATCGGTTGCCTTGTGGTGCAAATTCAAGGTAGCGTTTGCCACTCAATAACGTATTTAAATCATCGTGTAACCAGCCACCACCATTAAAACGAGTATCTACAATTAAAGCTTCTTTTTCGAAATTTTTACCCATCACTTGGTCAAAAACTTCTCTAAAACTGCCATCATTCATACCTTGTACGTGTACGTAGCCTACTTTACCGTTACTCAATTTTTCAGTAATTTGATTCATTTTTCTAATCCAACGGTTGTACATTAAGCCAGATTCTTCACCAAATGAAATCGGCTTAACCGATTCTTGAAACGCTACACCATTAGCATCAACGCCTGAAATTAGGATTAGTTTACCTGTTCTTCTGTTCAAAAATTTAGCCCAATCTGTCGTTGCAGTAATTGGTTCATTGTCAATTTTATTGATAGTGGCACCTGCTTTTAGCTTTGAGCCTGTTTTATCAAAAGGCCCGCCTACAATAACCTCAGTAACTTTTAAACCGTCAGCGGCATTTTTTTCATCGTACAATAAACCCAAACAAGCGGTTGCATCCATATTAGGAAAATTAGTGCTGTAGCGCCCTCCCGTGTGTGAGGCGTTGAGTTCTCCTAAAATTTCACTCAATAATTCTTGAAAATCATAGTTGTTATTGATGTGTGGTAAAAATTTAGCATAAGTTTCTTTATACATTTTCCAATCCACGCCATGTAATTTTGGGTCGTAAAATTTCTTAGCGGTTTGTCTCCACATGTGATTGAAAATGTAGTTTCGCTCTGCTTCGGTGTTTAAAACCATCTCTGCTGATACACTGATTCCTGTAATTTTTCCGCTTTCGGTTTCAATTTTAGACAAGCCTCCTTCGTTTCGTGCAAACAATGTTTTGTTGTCCTTACTCAAAAATAAGGTACTTGGTGATGATCCTAGTTTGGCTAAAATCTTAGTTTCTTTGGTTTTGGTATCGGTTACCCAAAGGTCGAATCCTTTTTCAAAAGAAGCTAAATAGAACAGTTTGCTTCCATCATCATTAAACACAAAATCAGCAATAGAAGAGCTGTTTATGGTTACACGTACTTTTCTGGTTTCAAGATCGGTTAAATCAGGATTCCAAACTACTACTTCCTCTTTTTTAGGTGTGTCTTTTTTATTTTTAACAGTGCTAGCAGCAGTTTTTTTGTCTTCGGCTTCTTTCTCTTTGTCTTTTATTTCTTTTGCAAGTGCCGCTTCTTCTTTGGATAATTTAAAATTTTCAAAGTCTTTTTTATCGAAAAATACGGCGTACACATCGAGTTCTCTACTGCCTTGATTGGCTAATGATTTTCGACCTTCTTTGCTGCTTAACCACGCAAGCGCTTTGCCTTTCATTTGTTGCTTGGCCGCATCTTCGCCAAAACCACTCATAATAGGGTATTTAGTTTCAGAACCATCGGCTTTGATCATCGCGGTATGGGTTGCATTAAAATTCCCCATGCTATCATCTACAAAAAGCCATTTGCTATCATCACTCCAGTTAAAACCAAAATCGCCATCAGAATAACTGTGATTTCTACCTT
>JAYTBZ010000142.1:0-8868 GCA_043736705.1 Flavobacterium sp.
AAATAAAATCCTTTTTTAGAGTCGTTTTTCATAATTGTTAAAATTAAGTCTTTTACAAAAAAACTCTTGACAAACGAATATTAATTTTTAGTTAAAAGCTTCGTCCAAAAATTATTTGGATCTTTAATAGACAATTATTCGAAAGGTTCGAAAAGACATAAAAGCTTTTCTAATTTTTTTATTGAATACTATTCGTCCTTTAAAAAAATTCTCCATCACTGTAAAACCAGCTTCCATTTTCAAAAATAAAAGTTGAAAGTTCATGGTGAATTTGTTTCTGATTTTCATCATCTAAAAAATATGCTTTAAATTCGACTGTGTTTTCTTTAAAATCAATGATTTCTAGTTGGAGCCACGTATTACTGCTAGCCCAATTTAAAAGTTCTTCTTTAGAATAGTTTTCCCTTTCAGAACAGTGTGTAGTTGCCATCAAATAATCAACTTGCCGCATGACATAAGCTGAATATCGAGACCGCATTAAAGCTATTGCTGTTGCAGCTGTTTTGCTGCCATTAAGGATAGGATCACAACAAGTAGCAAAGCTTTTTGAAGAACAGCAATGGCATTTTATATTTGTCATAAAATTAAAAACATATCAAAATTACCCATTATTATTGCACACCAAGGGCAATTATCTTTTGCTGCAATTGATTTAATAGTACTTGATATTTACTGATTTCTATTAATTCTTCATCTTCCTCTGAAAAGTCCAGTAATTCATCTAATTCTTCACTTACATCTACTAACTTATTTATAGCCTCCTTGCTCTTTTTACTGGCAATTAAATCAATTATTTCTTGAACTCCCTTTTTTAGATTATCAAATTTAGTAGTGTCCATCATAAATTATTTTCAGAGTTTTTACTAACATTGAACTTTTTCGAAATTTGTTTTAGTTTCTCTTTTCGCGCTATTTCGGCCAGCTTTACTTTGTCCTGCGCTTTGTGTAATTTATCGTTATGCTTTTTTATATTTTTTTCGTTATTTCTTCCCATGAAATGTTTTTAACAATCAAATCATTTATCTGATTTAATACTTAATGCAAAGTTCGGATTATTTATTGAAATTCAATTGGTTTATAAGCAGTGAGTTTTACAATTTTTAAGTTAACAACACAGCAATACTAAATAGTTTTTTAGAACTAAATCACTACTTATCAATTATCAGTAATAATTTTTCAGCTCCAAATTCAATTACCTCCTATTCACAAAAAAATTATGCTATTAAAATATTTTTATTATATTTAAATAATTAAAATTTTAGATTCCATTATTTTATTTAAATGCCTCAAATGGACAATAAAAAATACCCTGAATTTATACTTTGGTTCTTGAATAGACCCAAAATAACTGGTTTTATCACTTTTTTATTCTTAGGCTACATAGCAGGATTTATTGTTGTGCAACAATACCAACTTGTAAAAGAAGACGAGCAACAAGAAATGAGCAATATCCTAAAAATTGTCAATCAGAATCTAGAACAATCGCTAAAAAACTGCTATACCACCACTTTAACCTTGGCATTAACCATAAATGATAAAGGAGTTCCTGAAAATTTTGATGATGTTGGTAAAAAACTTTTAGAAACTAACAATATTATCAGTGCTGTACAACTGGTTCCACAAGGAGTTATTAAATATATTTATCCTTTAAAGAATAATGAAGCAGCATTAAATCTAAATATATTGACTGCTCCCAATCTGAAAACAGAGGCTATTAAATCAGTAATTTCAAAAAAAATGTATTTTGCAGGTCCCTTGAATCTAAAACAAGGAGGAACTGGTATCGTGGGCAGATTTCCTGTTTTTATTAACAACAAATTCTGGGGATTTTCTGCAGTTATCATAAAATTAGATGATCTGTTAAAATATTCTGGAATTACTGCTGTTGACGATTCTAAATATTATTTTCAGTTCTCAAAGGAAAATTTAGTTACCAAAAAAGAAATTTTTTATTTGCCAAATACAAGTGATTTTTCAAAAAAATACTATATATCTACAGCTATTCCCGACGGAGATTGGAAATTATATTTGATTTCAAAACATCAAAACTATTTATACTTACCCATTTTATTACCTGGTATTGTAGGGCTTATTTTCGCAGCTCTTTTTGGTATTTTAATTTTTAAATTGTTAAAAATTCCCGAAGAACTGCAGTCTTTAGTGGATGTTCAAGCTAAAAAACTTTTAAATTCTGAAATAAAATTTGAAGCTATTTTTGATCATGCAGCAGTAGGAATCGCACATATAGATTCGGTAACAGGTAATTTTATTGAAATTAATAATCAGTTTTGCAGATTATTAGGATATTCCCAGCAGGAAATGAAGGATAAAAATTTTCAATCCATAACTCATCCAGATGATTTAGCTGCTGATTTATTAAATTTAAAAAAACTTTTAAGTGGGGAAATAAAAGAATATAATTTAGAAAAACGATACTATACTAAATTTGATACTATTATTTGGGTTAATTTATCCGTGTCACCACTTTTTAAAAAAGGTAAAAAATTAACTTCTCTCATCTCTATTGTTGAAGATATTTCGTTAAAAAAAGAAGCGGAATACTTGATAAAGAAAAGTGAATCTCGATTTAAAAGTCTATTTGATGACTCTCCAATTCCTATGTGGGAAACTGATTTTTCAGAAGTAAAAAGACATCTGCAAAAGTTAAATCTTATGAATAAAAATAAACATGCTGTTTCTCATTACATGAAATCGCATCCTGAAGTAGTTTTTGAATGTTTATATTTAGTAAAACTTATTGATGTAAATAAGACGTGCATGAACCTTCACAAGGTTAAACATAAAAAAGAATTAATCAATGCGGTCCTTTCTCAAACACCAGAAAGTATTATTTCTGATGGTTTTATTAAGCAAATAATAGCAATTACCCAAGGAGAAAATCAATTGATTATGGACTCTAAAATGAAAAATACTAGTGGTGAATACAGGGATGTAAATGTAAGATGGAATGTCATTAGTGGTTATGAAAAATCATTGGAAAGAATTATTATTTCTACAGAAGATATAACAGATCGTAAATCATCTGAAAATATAATTCTTAAATCACAACAAAGAATTGAATCCTTGATAAATACCATTGATGGAATTGTATGGGAGTGTGATGCTAAAACCTTTTCCTTTAATTTTATTAGTAAAAAAGTTAAAAAAATATTGGGATATTCTGCAGAAGAATGGTTACAAAGTGAGACGTTTTGGGTAGATCATATTCATCCAGATGATCAACAATGGATTATTGAATATTGTACCTTAAAAACTAAGGAAAACTCAAATCATGATTTCGAATACCGAATGATTGCTAAAGATGGAAAAGTAGTTTGGTTAAGAGATATCGTAAACGTAATCTCTGAAAACGGACAAGCAATTAGTTTACGAGGTATCATGATTGATGTGACAACAACCAAAGAATCTGAGAAAAAATTAAACGATTCTTTTAACTTAGTTACCGAGCAAAATAAAAGATTATTGAACTTCTCCTATATTGTATCCCATAATTTAAGATCACATACCAGTAATATTTCCTCGATTATGGGATTACTTGAATCTTCTGATTCCGAGGAAGAAAAAAATGAAATGATTCAATTATTAAAATCTGTTTCTAATTCTTTGAGTGAAACGATGATTCATCTCAATGAAGTCATTACAATTAGGACTAATATTGGTCTGGTATCAGAACCTTTAAATTTAAACCATTATTTAGAAACAGCACAAAAAGTACTTTCTGAACAGGTAAATGCAAAAGAGGTTTCTTTTGTGACGAACATTCCAGAGGATGTGATTATTAATTATAACCCAGCTTATTTAGAGAGTATTTTATACAACATCATTTCAAACTCTATTCGATATAGTCATCCGGATCGTAAGCCTATAATTTATATTCAATGGATAAGTGATTCTGAAAATAAAATCCTTCAGATCTCTGATAATGGTGTTGGTATTGACTTGGTGAAAAATGCGGATAAAATTTTTGGTATGTACAAAACATTTAGCAATCACATAGATTCAAAAGGTATAGGATTGTTTATTACCAAAAATCAAATTGATGCTATGGGTGGAAATATAACTGTAGAGAGCGAACCAAATGTAGGTACAACATTTAAAATTTATATTCAATGACAAAAAAATCAATCTGGGTAATTGATGATGATGCCATTTATCAAATAATAGCCAATAAGATTATCGAACGATCGAAACTATTTACGTCCGTAAATTCATTTGTAAACGGTAAACTCGCGATAGATACATTGCATACTATAGTTAGAGATAAAACAGACAATAACGACAAAATTCCTGATATCATATTGTTGGATATCAACATGCCTATTATGGATGGATGGGAATTTATGGAGGAGATGAGCTTGATAAAATCAAAATTCAATAAAAACATTATCGTTTATATAGTAAGCTCCTCAATTGCTGCTGAGGATAAAAACAAATCGAAAACCTACTCAGACATCTTGGGATACTTATCTAAACCTATTACTATGAATGATTTAGAATTAATAGCATTAAATGAATAAGGTCCAGTTTTACTTTTAAAATTAAACTAAACTGATTAATACTTATTATTAAATATTGTATTGAATACTATTTTTTGTGTTTCCATCTTTTGTGAGTCCAGAAATAATATTCAGGTGCCTCGATAATTTGTTTTTCTACTTCTCGTAAAAAATTACTGGTGATTCCAAAATCGGGAATCGAGCGAGGTTCATCTGTAATTGGTATAAAAGTAGCTTCGTAAAACCCTCTTTTTAATTTCTTTACTTTTACAAAAAGCACATTCAAATCATATTTTTTAGCTAGCATTTCTGCACCGGTATGCACGGGTACTTCTATTCCCATAAAAGAATCCCAATGGAAAGCTCTGTTCAATTTTGGAGATTGATCACTGGCTAATCCGTACATGCTTAAAATTCCTTTTTTTTGGTTTTCGGCAATTAATGGAATTGTATTTTTTGTTTCTACCAGTTCAGCATTATATTTTGATCGAATATCTCGAATTAATTTATCAAAATAGGGATTGGCAATTTTTTTATAAACACCAATTCCTTTAAAACTAGTTTTCTCATTAACTGACAGCAACCACTCCCAACTTGCATAATGAGACGCTAATAAAACAGTACTTTTTCCTTTAACTTCATATTCTTTTACCAATTCAATATTGGTTACGACGAATCTTCTATTCATCTCTGCTGCAGAAATAGTCATGGTTTTAATCATTTCCAAAAACATGTCACACATATGATGATACGATTTTTTTTCAATAATTAAACGTTCTTTGTCGCTAAGGTGAGGTAGTGCCAATACTAAATTTGCTTTGACAATTTTTTTGCGATAGCCAATAACGTAATAAACAATGATATAAATAAAGTCAGAAAACCAGTAAAAGATCCTAAAAGGAAGAATGGAAACCATCCATAAAAACGGAAAGGTTAATATAAAAATAAGAAATTGCATGCCGTTACTTTTCTTGCAAATATAGTCCAAAAATGTAGATTGATATAAATTTTGACAGGGTATGAATCACTATTTCAGAATGACTATATTTACATTTCACAATATATACATTTTATGAATACCGTATTAATAGCACTAATTGTTGTAAATGTTTTAATTAGTTACAAAGGGTTTAATGATCTCTCCTTTTTTAGAAAATATGAGTTTCATGTGGGGAGTATTCGTAGTGGTGAACAAATCAGGATGCTATCTTCTGGTTTTTTGCATGCTGATATGACTCATTTAATATTTAATCTGTTAACTCTTTGGTTTTTTGCTCCCGTTGTAATTAGTTATTTAGGCGATTTTTCCTTTTTTATAATCTATTTTGGGAGTCTTATTTTTGGAAGTTTGTTGACCCTGTTTTTTCACAAAGATGATTATGGGTATAGAGCTGTAGGAGCATCAGGTGCTGTAACTGGCGTTTTATATTCGGCAATATTACTACAGCCAAATATGATGTTAGGAATCTTTTTCATAATACCCATGCCAGCTTACATTTTTGGAATCTTGTATTTATTGTATTCTATTTATGGGATGAGGGCTAAGAATGATAATATTGGTCATACGGCCCATTTTGGGGGCGCTGTAGGTGGTTATTTGATTACATTACTCAAAGAACCTACATTGTTTGTAGAACATACTTTAATGGTGCTATTATTAGCTATTCCAATAGTCATCCTTTTTGTAATGGAAAAGTTAGGTAAACTATAATGGCACAACTTTTGAAAAGAAATTAGTACAAACAAATAAATTACTCAAAAATGAAAAAAGCACTATTGATTCTGTCTATTTTATTTATTTCAATGTCTTATGGACAGGAAGTAAAACAAGTTCCTCAAGTAAATGTAAGTGGAGAAGGAAAAGTAAAAGTTATTCCGGATCAGGCTACTATAGTAGTTACGGTTGAAACCAAAGGGAATAATGCAAAAGATGTAAAAAAACAAAATGACGAAAAGATTGATGCGGTCTTAAAATTCATTAAAAAAATGAACTTAGCTCCTGCAGATTATAAAACGCAGCGCGTTTCATTAAATCCACAATACGACTATGAAAAAAAGAAACAGAGTTACAACGCTACCCAAACTATCGAAATTCTATTAAAGGATTTGTCAAAATATGATGAATTGATGGAAGGTTTAGTTGACCAAGGTATTAACAGAATTGATACTGTAACTTTTCAATCTTCAAAATTAGCACAATATCAATCTGAGGCGAGAAAATTAGCAATAAAAGAAGCAAAGATGAAAGCCGAAGATTATGTTTCGGTTTTAGGTCAAAAAGTAGGTCGTGCGATTACTATTTCAGATAATACACAAACCTACTATCCGCAACCCGTTTACGCTACAATGAAAAGTATGGAAAGTAGTGATACACCTCAACAAAGGGAGACATTGGCAGCTGGGGAGATAAACATAACCGCAAATGTAACAGTGAGTTTTATTTTAGAATAAAAGCTAGCTAATTGCAAATTTAAAAAGAATCCATCTCGTACTTATATGAGATGGATTTTTTTTGAATTTGAAAAACCTACAATCAAAGAATTTGCTTTAAGAAGTCATGCCAGTAGATAATTCATTAAAATACTAGCAATTTTTTATTTCAGATCTTATAATAATAAATAGGAACGTTTATATGTTTCAGTTACACTAGATCTAAAATTAATAATCGTTGAACAAAAATCTCTAATTAAATTTATTAATGATTAATGCTAAGCCATTGTAAAGACTGATTTATAAAAAACTTTCAATTACTTTAAACATTTTTAATAGGATCACTGGTACCAAAAATTCGAAAAAAACTGCTAGTTATTTAAAATTTTGAGAGCTTGATATGTTTTAGCTGGTAGATAAGTCATAAAACTATTTCATAAAAAAAACGTTTCAATTGCTTGAAACGTTTTAGTGGGGAGAGCAGGATTCGAACCTGCGAAGTTTACACAGCAGATTTACAGTCTGCCCTCGTTGGCCGCTTGAGTATCTCCCCAAAACTCAACAAGCATAGTTTATTGCTATTGCCGGGTGCAAATATAGAAACAGTTTTGAAGTTTCCAAACTAAATTTGCACTTAATTTTACTATTACTTTTAACGTATTGGTATTGAATAAAATAAAAAATCTCCACTAGGGAGATTTTTTATTTAAAAAGATTAATTGCAATTATTTTGCTAAAAGTTCTAAGACTTTTGCTCTTAGTGCAGGACCTCTTAAATCTTTTGCTACAATAGTTCCTGAGGCATCAAGAATAAAAGTAGCAGGTATCGATTCTACTTTATATTGAATAGCTATTGGTTCGTCCCAAAATTTTAAATTTGAAACATGACTCCAAGTCAACTTGTCTTTTGCAATAGCATCTTTCCAAGCTTTGGAATCTTTATCTAATGAAACACCTATTATATTAAGGCCCTTGCTATGTAACTCTTTATAAATTGCTACTACATTTGGATTTTCCTGGCGACAAGGTCCACACCATGAAGCCCAAAAATCAACAATAGTAACTTTTCCTAAATTTTCTTTTAAAGATATTACCTTACCCTGCGGGTTAGGACCTGAAAAATCTGTTCTTCATTTAGCTTCAACAGCTGGTGCTGATGGAACTGGAGCAGCTCCAGCACCTGGCATTTTCATTTCAGCTAATTTAGTCTTAATAGCAATACCTGGTTTAGTTTTTTTCAATGATTCTTCCAAACTATTGTATAATTTTTCAGATTTAGCAATGTCAGCCGTTGGATCATTTAGCATACCTTGAATGATCAAAGCTGAAATAAAAGCTTTTGGATGCGTCTCAGCATAAGTAACGTATTTAGCCTTGGAAGCTTCACCTACTTCTTGTTGAATTTTTGTAAATTCTGACATCAACTTATTGATTACAACGGTATCTTTAGTTTGTTGAGCAGTTTCCATAGCTTTCATGTTTTTGCTTTGAAAATCCATAAGTTTCTTTTGAACTTTAGTGATTTCTTCATTAAAAGCTACATATTCATCATTGTTGTAAGTTCCTGAAACTTTAGATTTTTGGATACTATCTTTGTTAATAGCAATGGTTACTTCGCCATTTTCTAAAATAAAAGGAATTTTAGCTTGTGCTCCTTCTAATTGTATAGTATAAAACGAAGGCTCTGTAATTTTTCCTTTCATTTCAAATTTTCCGTTTTCTACTTTAACAGTATCTTTTGGCAACATCATTCCGGTTGCATCTTGAGTTTCAAGAATAATTGTTTTACCATTTTCAATACCTGTTGCAGTCCCTGAAATGATATATTCATCTTTGCCAACTTTGCTACAAGAAATTAAAACAACAGCAGCAGAAAGTAATAAAATTATTTTTTTCATTATTAATTAGTTAATTAAGTTAA
>JAYTBZ010000143.1:0-8867 GCA_043736705.1 Flavobacterium sp.
ATCTAATCCCACAGATTTTGGCCTATTTGTTAGTTGGTAACGGGCACTTCTACTTCTTCAAATTGGTTGACACCATTGGCGTCCTTTCCTTTATAAAATTTAAAAATATACGAACCGGTATTTGTTACATAAAAATTAAAAGTAACTTCTGATTGTGCTGGCACAGTCTGTACGCAAGCTTGATCTTTATCAACGGCAGTTTGAATAGCGATGGTTCTTGTATTCAAGTCTTTACTGTAATAAATTCCTTGATAGAAGTGGCATTCTGTTGGTCTTGTAAATTTTAATGTAATTTCGTACGTTTCTCCTAATTTAAAAGTGGTAGGAATAGTGTAGCTGTCTATTGGATTGACTTCAAAGCTATAATTGGGTTGGTCATTGTCTACGCTACAACCTGTTAAAGTCATTAAAATAAAAGTGAGTAAAATAAATTTTTTCATTTGTACTAGTTTTAAGTTACTATTAATCGCTTCGTTTTAAGAACCAAAAACAATTTAGTATTAGATGGCTATTTATAAAAAAGGTTGCGTTATACATAAAAAAAACCCGAGAGTATCGGGTTTTAATGGTTATGCTTCAGCTAATTCTTTTATTCTAGCTTTAATTTTTTCTTCTAATTCATCTGCCAATTCCGGATTGTCTTTGATCAATGATTTAACCGCATCTCGGCCTTGTCCTAATTTGGTTTCACCATAACTGAACCAAGATCCTGCTTTTTTTATGATTTCAAATTCTACTGCAAGATCTAAAATCTCTCCTGTTTTTGAAATTCCTTCACCATACATGATATCAAATTCAGCTATTTTAAATGGTGGAGCTACTTTGTTTTTCACCACTTTTACTTTAGTTCTGTTTCCAAGTACGTTGTCACCATCTTTAATTTGAGTAGAGCGACGAATGTCCAAACGTACCGAAGCATAAAATTTTAACGCATTTCCTCCAGTTGTTGTTTCTGGATTTCCAAACATTACCCCAATTTTTTCTCTTAATTGATTAATAAAGAATACCGTACAATGTGTTTTACTAATGGTTCCAGTTAATTTACGCAAGGCTTGTGACATCAAACGTGCGTGAAGTCCCATTTTAGAATCTCCCATTTCTCCTTCAATTTCACTTTTAGGAGTCAAAGCTGCAACCGAGTCAATGACTACAATGTCGATGGCTCCAGAACGAATTAAATTTTCTGCGATTTCAAGGGCTTGTTCTCCATTATCAGGTTGCGAAATAATCAAGTTCTCTATATCCACACCTAACTTTTCTGCATAATTTCTATCAAATGCGTGCTCTGCATCAATAAAAGCGGCAATTCCTCCTGCTTTTTGTGCTTCGGCAATGGCATGAAGTGTCAGGGTTGTTTTTCCAGAAGATTCCGGACCGTAAATTTCAATGATTCTACCTCTTGGATATCCGCCAACCCCAAGGGCTAAATCAATTCCTAAAGACCCCGAAGAAATAGTTTCTACTTCTTCAATGGCTTTGTCTCCCATTTTCATTACCGTACCTTTTCCGTAGGTTTTGTCAAGTTTGTCAAGCGTAAGTTGAAGCGCTTTTAATTTGGATTCTTTTTCTGTACTCATCTTCTCTTTTACCTTTTCTTTCATCTATTTGTATTATTTATAACTCTAAGAAACTGACAGTAGGATAAGTTGTCCTTAAAATGTCAATTGTGTTACATCATTTATTTACGTAAAAATACTTCTTTTTTTAATCAAAAATTTAGCTTTCAATTTTTTTTTCATTGTTGTCTCATAAAAAGCAAATTATGTTTTAAACCTTCTATTTAAATTGTAATTTCAATTTATGATATGTTTTTTAGTTTTTGAAAATAAGCCCACGGATGATATTGATGAAAAAAATTATATCAAAATTTATGTTTACAAAAAGGAATAAAATCTGTGAAATCCGTTGCGAAAAATAAAAGCTATCACGTACTCATTTTTTATCAGACAATATTTTTTTTAAATTAAAACACAATTTTTTATTGTTTTACAAACAAAGCTTTCAATTCCGTTGCGTCATGTGGATTGAGTTTCCCGGCAAGCACTAAACTCAATTGTTTGCGTCTCAAGGCTGCTTCAAAACGTTGTTTTTCTAGCTCAGTTTCAGGAATTATTTGCGGTACTTCAACAGGTCTTCCCGTATCATCAACTGCTACAAAAGTGTAAATGGCTTCGTTGGCTTTGGTTTTGTTTCCAGATTCACGGTCCTCTACCCAAATATCAATGTAAATTTCCATCGAACTTTTGAAAGCGCGGGAAACTTTAGCTTCAACCGTAACCACACTTCCTAGCGGAATGGCTCTGTTAAATGCCACGTGATTTACTGACGCTGTTACAACAATTCTTCGGGAATGTCTTCTTGCTGCTATACTCGCAGCACGATCCATTCGGGCCAATAATTCGCCACCAAAAAGATTATTCAAAGGGTTTGTTTCACTTGGTAAAACTAAATCAGTGAGTATTGTTAAGGATTCAGAAGGATATTTTGGATTCATATTTTTAGGATAAAAAGTAACATATTGTTATTAAGATAATGAGTTTAATTTAACCAATATACGGCTAATATTGCGGGGATAAAATAAATGACAATGGTTCTTGCGCCATCATAATCTTTGGCTAGTCGCTGGCCAAACAGTAACATTAATAAGGTGATACAAGAAAAAATGGCACCGTAGAAACCAAAAACCCTTCCGTTGTTGATCAACAATTCGATACAACCCACCACGCACAAAATTCCGGAAATCAATTCTAGAATTAAGATATTAGCTAAAGCAAGTGGTACATGATTTTTTAAAAGTGTCTTTGCAAAGTGACCTTTTAACCAATCGGTATTGTCTTTCCAATAAAAAAGTTTGTCGTAACCGGATTGTAAAAAAGTAATGGCTAAGAAAATTAAGATTAAAATAGAGGTAATGTTGTTCATTTTTTTATTTTTTATGAATTAATCGGGTGAGTTTTATTGATAAATCGGTTAAAATAATTTTGGCGTTTCCGTTGCGCTCAATGTGATACATAGCCTCCGAAAGTTCTGTAAAAATAGCATTGATATTGTTGTTATTTACAAATGGAGCAAATTTCTCCAGCTGAAATTTCTCCACTTGGGGTTCCATATAAACTAAGCTTGGTGTTTGGTAATTCAACAGAAGCGCTTGGCGAAACATTTCGATGCAAAAATGTAAAAATTTCTTTTGTGTTTCTCTTCCTAAACCCGCTATTTGCTCACTCCATAGAATTAAATCTTGAATGGCGGCAGCATTTCCTTTAGCTCTAAATGCCGCTCGCACCCAGTCAACAAACCATTTTTCAAAAAAAACAGATTCGCTATCGGATTGCACTAATTGCAGTGCTTTGTTGAAATTTCCTTGTGCTTGATGTGCTATTTTCAAGGCTATTTTTGGTTCAATATTTTTTTTCGAAACTAAGGCTTGGGCGATATTGGCTTCGGGTAAGCCATTAAAATGGAGTACTTGGCATCGAGAGCGAATGGTTTGAATGATGTCTTCCTCATTTTCCGAAATAAGGATGAAAACAGTTCTCTCTGTAGGTTCCTCCAATAATTTTAATAGTTTATTAGCAGCTGCGGTGTTCAATTTATCAGCCATCCAAATAATCATCACTTTATAACCTCCTTCATAAGATTTTAAAGCGAGTGATTTTAAAATTTCTTGTGCATCATCTACTCGTATTTCTCCTTGTTTATTTTTCACACCTAATATTCGATACCAGTCAAATAAACTGGCATACGGATTTTGCTCCAAAAATTCGCGCCATTCTTTAATAAAATCGATACTTTTTGGTTTCGTTTTTACATCTTCGGTACTTACGGTTGGGTAAATAAAATGCAGATCTGGGTGTGCTGTTTTTAGGAATTTGATGTTGCAGGCAGCGTTAGAACTATTGTTTTCTGCATTTTGGTTGTTGCAAATGATATATTGTGCATAGGCGATAGCCATAGGTAAAGTGCCACTTCCTTCAGGTCCAATAAACAGTTGTGCATGCGGAATTCTCCCTAGATCAGCACTTTTTGTCAAATGACTTTTAATATGTTCTTGTCCTAAAATTTCTGAAAATAGCATGAAACAAAGATATAATAAAATGGTCTAGTCTAAAATTTTTAGATAGCAAAGTTTACTAACCGGTTGCTTAGGAAATAATCAATATAGGTCGGAGAAATGCTTTCCTACAGCTCTATGCGGAATTGCATAAAAAAGTATTTTATATATTATTTAAAAATCAATGTAAACGATCATTCATCATTTTATACACACTTTTATTTGTGAAATAAAGTGCCAATTTGATAAATTATTTTAGATGAGGGACTTACTATTAGAGTATTCAAACGCTATTTTTTTTGTTGAAAAAAGTTGAATAACATCTTGAATAATTGGCAAAAAGAATGACGTTTTCTGAATTTTTTTTTGTAAAAGTGAGAGTGTGAAAGTGAATTAAATTAAAAACATAAGTTTATAGCTACGATTAAATACGTTTAAATTTCTAATTTTAGGGTTTTTTTTCAACTGTAAAATTTTAACTTTATGAAGAAATACCTTATTTTTTATTAATTTTTTTCATTCTTTTTTTTGTTAAAAAAAAAACCAAACTCAATAGTATTAAATCATTAATAAACAGCATTTTATATTTTTAATACCTGATTTTTAATGTGTTTTTTTGATATTTTATACCTTAATAAATCTTACATTTATTTATTTTTTTTATTTTGAATAAAAATAAAAATATCCGACGTACTGCTTGTTTTGTCGACCATTTGCTTTAAATTTTACATTTACGACGTTTTTTTAGTCAAAATAATTAACAGTAAATATTTTTTATTTTGGTTTTATTGCTTAGTTTTGGTGCTTTCTACTAATTTTAAAGTTCAGATTATGAAGTCAAATATTGTTTTTTTAAGTATTTTTTTAAGTACCGCTAGCGTAGGTTTTTCTCAAAATAAAGCTGTAGTTCAAAGTATTATAAGCAGAGATGCTGCAATTAGAAAGTATCACGAACTAGATGAATTAAAAGGGATGCAAAAAGGACAACTTTTGGAATTGTATACGGAGCGTTTCAAAGTTTTGACAAAAATTTTACCAAATATAGCTTTAGCTAAGACGCCAGGTGTCACTATTGCAGATTTGGGTATACCAAATGACGCTGAAAATAGGAAAACGATGGAAGCGCAAACAGCTAGTACTGCTGGATTTATAGTGCAAACAGAGGATTTTCAAAGAAAAATGTTGCCGTATTCAGATAAAAACACCTTGATAGCAGCAATTTTATTCTATGAAAGCACACTAAAATCATTACATGAATTTGAAGGTTTGTAGGCTGAAGGTCCAAATTTTCATTTCAATTGAATAATTTATTAATTTAATTTTTACATCCAATGAAAAAAATAACTCAAACAATAGCAATATTTCTTTTGGTATTTTTCAATGCGAATGCACAACAAGAAAAAGGAATTACAGGTTTGAACAATTGGTTGAATAATTGGACCGAATTTAAGCCAAACAAGGTAGAATATGGTGAGGCGAATCAAATATTAGCCGGAAACATTTCAGTCAATACTAAGTTGTTAAAAAGAAACATATATTTACTTCAAGGTAATGTTTATGTAACGAACAATGCGGTTTTGACCATAGAGCCAGGAACTGTAATTATTGGGGACTTTGAAACTAAAGGTACTTTGGTAATTACTAAAGGAGCTTCTATAATAGCAGATGGTTTAGAAACGGATCCTATCGTTTTTACTTCAAATAGAAGTTTGAAGAAAGCAGGGGATTGGGGTGGAATTATCATTTTAGGAGATGCGCCAATCAATAAATTTGGAGGAGTTGCTTCCGTTAATCCGGCAAACTCGTATTTAAATCCATTACTAACTTCTTACGGTGGATTGAATGCGTCTAGTTCATCGGGTATTTTACGATACATGAGAATTGAGTTTGGAGGAGCTAAATTAGCAAATGGTGGAGGAAATCTAAATTCGTTAATGTTAGCTGGAGCTGGAAGCAAAACAGTTATCGAAAATGTAATGATTAGTTTTTCTGGCGGACATTCCGTTGAAGTATATGGTGGTGATCTTAATTTGAGCCAAATGGTTTCTTTTAAATCAAGTAATGATGATTATAGATTTAATTTTGGAGCACAATGTCGAATTTCTAATTCTTTGGCAATTCGTTCTTCATTCCTATCGAGTAAATTGGGGTCAAGATGTTTAGACGTAGCATCGTATGACAAAAAAGAAGAAGTTGATTTCTCTAAAAAACAGACATTTGTTGTAGCGACCAATTTGACCTTGGTAAACAATAGCACAAACATTCTCGCTGATATTGAATCAGGTTTAGTGAAAGAGGCTATTTATGTAGCTGAAAATACAACATTACATTGTAAAAAAACTGTAATTTCAGGCTTTAAACCGGCGATCTTGTTAGATAGTAACATACAAATTAATTCAGAAAATCTTAATAAGATTAAATTGGAATCCTTGTATATCAATAATTGTAAAGGCAACATTTTTACAGTTGACAACTCTAATAACGATGATTTAGAAAGTCATTATGGACAACCTGCTTTCAATATTGTTTACTCAAGTGGAAATAACTCGGAAACATTTATTGATTTTTCTAACGAGAAAAGACCTGATTTCCGCTTACAATTATCAAAAATTACGGCATCAAAATAGATTCTATGGTACTAAATTGATGAGTAAGCATCATAAAATTTTGATTTTATTATAAGGTATGAAATGTAGCCCCACTGCCATTTTAAATAAATATATTATTTTTTTTATTTTGGTGGTTTTTCCATCGACCGTCTCATTACGTGCACAAGTAACAATTGGCAAACCCTCCCTTGGGTTTAGCCAAATTTGTGCGAATCCTAGTTTTAATACTTTTGAAGTCAGTTTCTCATTCTCGCCCGCAGGCGCTTTAGCCCCAACGAATCAATTTTTTTTAGAACTTTCAGACCCTGCTGGAAATTTTGGAACTCCTTTAGCATTGAATTATACAGAGAAGCCGCTAACTGCGACCCCTACTTCTAGGACTTTTGTGTTTTCAGTACCTAACAATACGGCTGGAGAACTCTATAAATTACGTGTTAGAAGTACAGCTCCGGCTGCTACAAGTCCGGTATCTAATACTTTTGCAGCCTACTTTAAAATTCAAGATTCACAATTTACGATCAATAATTTTAATGGAACGGCAACCTATTGTACTGGAGGCTCACTGGTATTAAGGATAGATAATCCAGGTACAGGGACAAACGATTCTCCATTAAAGTATCCGTCACTTACTTTTAAATGGTTTAAAGAACCGAGCTTAGTTCCTATAGCAACTACACCAAGTTTAACGGTTAACCAGCCTGGCCGTTATTACGTTGAGACTAACTATGGAACATGTACTTCTGATTCCTACTCAAATAGAGTCACAGTTACTGAAGCTACAGGAGTTACTGCTACGATAACTTCGAGTAAAGGAAATCCTTTCTGCCCTTCAACAGGTCCAACAACATTGAGCACCCAAACTGGAAATTCATACCAATGGTTTAAAGATGGTGTAGCTGTTTCAGGTGCAACAAGTCAACAATATCAAACTAGTACAGCGGGTCAATATGCTGTAAAGGTTGATTTTGGTAGCTGCAGTTCAACACCTTCTATAACTTTAGAAGACGTACCTTTTACAAGTTCTTTAAACGTCTCTGCCACAACAATTATAAATGAAGGCGAAACAAAAACTGTCATTGCGACCACTAACGCCGTTAATCCTATTTTTGAATGGTATCGAAATGGTATTATAATTACGGCAGCAACTACCAATACTTTAGATGTTACACAAGAAGGTAATTACACCGTTATTATAAAACAAACAACAGGCTGTATTTCCCAAAAAACATTCCCTTTTGAAATCAAATTTCCGTTTGTTGATCCCAACGTTGTTTTGATTCCAAATTATATAAGCCCAAATAATGATGGCGTAAACGATACTTGGATCTTGCCACAAGAGTATGTAAGCGGGTCAAATACAGAAATTGTGTTATTAAATTCAAGAGGCGAAGTAGCCTTACAAACAAATAATTATCAAAATAATTGGCCAGAAAACGAACTTGATTTTAAGTCTGTGAATCCCATTTATTATTACATAATTACAACAACAGACAACAAAGTAAAAAAAGGTTCTATCACCGTAGTCAAGTAACATGAAAAGTAGGTTTTTAATTTTTGTTTTTTTTTTCTGTTCACTACAGGCGCTCTACTCTCAAGAAGGGGGAGTAGCTTCATTTGATATACCCGTTAGAAATTCGATCAGGTTTAATAAATTTTTATTAAATCCCGCTTTTAGTTTTGCTAGAGAACAAAACTCATATATTACACTTTTCAACAAACGAGAATGGGTACAGTTTGACAATGCTCCTCAAACGTATTTAGTAAGTTATTCCGGTCGCTTTAGAGAAAATCAAGGCGTATCATTGGGCGTTTTTCAACAAAATTATGGGGTACTCACGACTTTTGGCGGAGTAGCCAATTTTGCACAAAATGTGTATTTGGACCAAGACAGTAACCTTACTTTTGGTGTTAATTTAGGTTTTTATAAAAGTGGCATTAATACCGGAAAGGTTATTACCAATTATCCAGATCCAACTTTAGAAACTATACCTTCTAATTCTCTTTTTACTTTAAGCCCAGGAATTAATTATGGAAATGCTTTTTTTGATTTTGGATTGGCTGTAAAAAATGCAGTTCTATATAATCTTGAGAGTTCAAATTTAGTTCAAGACGATCCATCTCGCAGCATACAAGCGCATTTAATGTATACTGGATTTATTGATAGTTATGGCTTTTTTGACAAAAGTAAATTTTCAGGACTGATTCGT